>JAKJEK010000107.1 GCA_022705465.1 Patescibacteria group bacterium
TGTCTCCCTCTTGCGAGAAGTGATTAAACCAAACCGCATCCTGTCCCCTCCCTGCTGCCTCAGATAAATCAATACTGGAAGAAATGCTGGCCGCACTACCGTCTCAACACTATCCTCGCCAATCCGGGGGTATCCAATTGTTCCATCAATATCAAACAACACGATCACACCGTCATAAATATGATCGTCCAACACCGAAGAAACTCGATTGCACACCCTCTCCGCAAACACCCGCTCGTGGGTAATTCGAACCTCAGCACCCCGCGAAAACGCTGGCCTTCCATATAACACCTCGTCCACTCTTTGGGGCATTAACTCAGCGACACTCTTGCGCACAGAACGCTCAATAGAACTCCATACCTGGTGTCCCAAAGTGGGTTGTGCTGAAAAGCGATTGTGTTGATAGATCATATTCCCATCCCATTACTTAATCTGTTCAATATACGCACGACTGCTTCCTCCACTATTGGTTAAATACCCCCGAACCTTAACTAAGTATGTAAATGTGCCGCTCGCCTCGCAAATCAATCATTTGTAGTGTGTTTTGCCATCCCACACTGCGATCTGAACTCATTCACTCATCATTCGATAATCAGCTTAATATCTCCTTTCGCAATCGCCAAAATATCCTCGTCAGATAGAGGACTAACCGTTCTCCAGTACTTCGATAATTCGTGATTCGGATATCTTCGAGAAAATTCCAGACAAGCAATAAGAATGTATTCGTTATAATCCGAGACCCATCCATTCTCTTTTGCTATCACTGGCGAAACATTAGAAAAGACCGGTATGTGGCTCTCCTCACGCGCACCCTCAACTTCCGTTGCCTCATATTGGATGATGGTAAGCTCAATCGGCTCCCGACTAAAATCGGGTCGCGGTGGCCTAAGTAGTCGGCCTAGTCGCTCCCGTGCAAAAAGTTTGCACTTTTCCAAGGTTTGTCGAAAATCCATTGGCTTACTTTTTAATGCGCTTAAGAATTCGCACGCCGCTTGCTATATTTGACCGTTTTTGCCAAGCTTTCCATTTTCATTTAAGTATGCCGCGATGTCAATAAGCGTTTTGAGAATAATTATCCCCAACAGCAATATTCGCATTCCCAGTGCGCGAGAAATTAGAGAACCGATAATTGTTACAACCATAACTAGCGAAAAACGCACAAAAGCGCGCGTCGCTTGTCTGCTTGCCGGTACCCGTTCGTACTCACGTTTATTCTCAAAATTCAGCAGGTACGCCACAAGGTGAACAATATAGAAGGGCAAGGCAATTAAAATCACCCATAACAACGGCCTAAACCGGACTTCCACAATCACCGGGAGCGGAATCTGTAGTAAACCAAAGATTATAATGATTAAAAAAAGGGTCGCAGCCAACGCAACCCCATAGTAGTAAATAAACATTCCCAGAAATGATATCTTGGGAGTTAGATCTTCTGATTGCAATCCGCCAATATCTACCGGTAATTCTTCAGGTTCGATTGACCGCGACCGATAGATCTTGACGGCCTAACTATTCCGATAGCCACACCTTCCAACCAGTAAACCGCCAACAACCTTAGTGGACCCCAGTCCATCAGTACTGCTGCAGCCAGCACGATTGCATTTGCAACAATCGTTAATAGAATTGGTAAAATATTGAGCTTCACGGTGTCAATCACCTCTTAGCGATGATCAGCAGGTTCTCGTTGACCTTACGCGTTCCTCTTGACTGAACCTCCTGATGCACAACCTCGAAACCCGCCTCCTTCACCGTAACTTGCAGTTCCTTTTTTGTAAAGCAATGCAAATACCGCTTTACCATCACCTCCCCTTCAGCATCCTTAAACGGTATCAATACGTCGCCAAAATCCAGTGATTCGATTCCCATTAGACTAAAAACCCCGTATTTAACAATCTCCCTCATCATCTCCGGCTTATTCCACAAGTACCACACCGTCAATACCAGCTTACCACCCGGACGCAATACCCGATAAGCCTCTTGCAAGAATCTCAACCGCATCTCTTTACCCGGCAGGTGATGCAACACCGCCAAACAAAATACCTTATCAAACGTTCTTGATGGAAATGGTAAACTAAACGGATCAACCACCAAGAATTCCTCTTTGGGATAGCGTTGTTGCGCCGCCTCAATCATCTTCGAAGAAATATCTACCCCCACATACCCGGCTTCTTTCTTCTTTGCCAACTCCGAAAATCGTCCGTTTCCGCACCCAAAATCAAGCACCTTATCGCCCGATTCAAGATACTCTTCGAGTGCTATAATATCGGGTGGTAAGTAGTTGCGCTTATTTGAAAAATCATTAGCAATTCTGTTATAATCATTCTTTGTTTTGTTGAGTATTTTTTGCGCTTTTTCTTTTTTCATATTCGTATTATGTCACAATTATCCCAAATTGATCCAGCCAAAGAACTTATAAAGCGTCTTGCAACCGCTGATTTTAATAATCACAAATCCATAAATGCACTTCAGCGTCAAATATCAAAAAGATACGGTACTCCTTTTGTCCCCAAAGATCAATTAGTAAGCGCCTATCGCACCCTTGTACATACCCGCGAAATCGCCCCAATAGAGCAATTGGAGAAAATCCTCCGGCTAAAAACCACTCGTTCACTTTCTGGCATCGTTGTCGTGTCTGTTCTGACCAAACCTTTTCCCTGCCCCGGCCAATGCATTTATTGCCCTGCTCAACAAAACGTACCCAAAAGTTACCTTAACAACGAACCAGCCGTAATGCGGGCTATAACCTACCAGTATGACCCCTTTGATCAAACTGTTGCCAGGCTTCGGGCTCTACATGATGTTGGTCATCCAATTGACAAAGTCAATATCCGTGTCATTGGCGGCACCTGGTCATCTTACCCGAAACACTACCAAACCTGGTTCATAAAGCGGGTTTTTCAGGCATGCAATTCTTTTACAAGCGAGAATCCCCCGTTGGAGAACCAGGCTTTATCTGATGCGCAAGCAGTTAACGAATCTTGTGCTTGCCGTATCGTAGAAATTTCTATAGAAACCAGGCAAGATCACATCACCATAGCTGAAATCAAACGCCTGAGAATGTTGGGTGTTACTAAAGTCGAACTCGGTGTTCAATCCATCTACGATGATGTCCTCGTTATAAACCGCCGCGGCAATACCAATGAAGCAACCAAACAGGCAACCAAATTACTTTTAGATGCTGGTTTTAAAGTCTCCTATCAAATAATGCCCAATCTTCCGGGTTCCAGCCCTAGACGCGACCTGGAAATGTTTACTACTCTGTTTTCAAGTTCCGATTATCAGGTCGATTACATGAAAATCTATCCGCTGGCATTGGTTAAGGAAGCCCCCCTGTTCCGACTTTATCAACAGGGTCAATTCGCTCCCTATACGAAAGATGAACTAA
>JAKJEK010000108.1 GCA_022705465.1 Patescibacteria group bacterium
TAATATTCGCAACGTTCTGCTTTATCGCCAGGACCGCGGCTTGGAACCCGCCTCAGCACCAGCAGGAGACGCCTCAACTGCAGTGGAAGTCTTAGTACGCAATGGAGAACCACAACTTAGCCTAAACCCGGGCAGAATCTCACCCAACAGTTATGCATTTATGGATAGCCGTAAACCTTTAGCAATCCAGTTCAGTTTTCGCGGCGAATCACTTTTTGTGATTGCTAATCACCTCAATTCCAAAGGGGGAGACGGCCCGCTTTACGGAGATATTCAGCCACCGCCTTTGCTTTCTGAGGTTCAACGTGTTCAGCAGGCACAGATTATCCATGATTTCGTTGCACAAATATTGGCAATCGATGCGGATGCCAAGGTGATTGTATTGGGGGACCTTAATGACTTCCCATGGAGCAAGCCTGTGCATACACTCGCTGGGAAGGAACTTGAAAACCTCATCGAGCACTTGCTGGAAAACGAGCGTTATACTTACCTCTATGAGGGCAACGCGGAAGTTTTGGACCATATATTGGTCAGCAAAAGCTTAGCTGAGAAAGCAGAATATTTTGATATTGTCCATATCAATGCCGAAATGCTGCCTGCGATGCGCTTGAGCGATCACGACCCAGTTATAGCCGTATTTACGTTTGATTAGGGAAGAAATGAAATTACGAAATAGATTTCTTAACTACTGGGCTATAACCTTAATAATATTGGGTAGTGCGTGTAGTTATTTGCCCAAGGAACAAACTTCGATGCCGACAGCCTCTTTAGTTACCCCAACGAAAACAATAATTTCTTCAACCCAAACTGATTTGAATGAAAAGGGTGTGCTCGAAGTTGATATCATCGAGATTCCTCTACCGGAGCAGATCGCGAACCGTTTTATGGAATTTTCCAGCATGGCTTGGCATGGGGATGAGCTTATTCTTTTGCCGCAGTATCCGAATCGGCTCAACCCCGAGGGTTTGGGAGCGCTATATGCTGTCAACAAACCCGATATCTTGAGATATATTGATCAGCCTGATGAGAATCCGCTGCCTATACGAGAGATTTCATTTGATGATGGCGGTTTAAGTAAATCCATCCCTGGCTTCGAAGGCTTTGAGGCTATCACTTTTGCTGATCAACAAGTGTTTATGACCATAGAAACCCACACCGGCGATCCGATGATGGGTTATCTGGTAGCTGGGAGCTTCGATGAGTTATCGAAGCAGATTAGCTTAAACCCGCAAACCTTGGTAGAGCTGCTACCGCAAACAAGCTTTTTGAATGCTTCGGACGAAGCCCTAACAATTTATAACAGCCGCATCTACACTTTCTTTGAAGATAATGGCATAAATCAAAATCCGCTAGCTCAAGCTCATGTTTTTGATTTAAACTTGAAACCGGAAGGAATTATCCCATTTCCAAACATCGAATACCGTGTGACGGATGCCACCGAAACTCAGGAAGATGGCACTTTTTGGGTAATGAACTATTTTTACCCAGGCGATGAGCATCTTGCTGCCGATGATGATCCACTTATTCGCCAATACGGTGTCGGCGAGACGCACAAGCAATTCGATGGGGTTGAGAGAATTGTGGAGATGAAAATCGAAGAGGATTCAGTACAGCTGATAGAAGGTGCGCCACTATATTTACGCTTGCTTTTGGATGGGGAGTCGCGAAATTGGGAGGGTATCGTCAGGCTGGATGATATTGGCTTTCTCCTTGTAACGGATAGTTTTCCGAGAACAATTTTCGGCTTTGTTCAGGATTTAAGGTAAAATTCCAGCGTTATTTACATGCCTTAACCGATTATTTGCGAAAAGGTGTGCAGGAATGGTTGAAAATCAGTTAGAATTGTTGTTGAAATTCTAACGCAAGGCAATTACGAAAGGCTTTTGGAGGCGTCGTTGACAGAAAGCACCTTGATAGAACAGCCTAAGCGCATTGGTCTAAAAAGACTAAAAGCCCGCGAACAACTAACCGGTTACCTCTTTATACTCCCAGCTCTTATCATCATCTTAATTTTTGGCATTTTTCCTATAGGTTATTCCATATACATGAGCCTCTTTGACTGGCGCGTAGTTAAAGGACCATTTATTGGAGATCGAAATTATTTGATGATCTTTGGTTCTTGGAAAAACGTGGGAATTGTTGCCGCAGGAATTGCTTTATTTTATGCTGGATCAAAAGTTTGGGGGAAGGCTTTTCAATCGCTCAGAATTGCACGCCTCATTGGAGCCCTAATTCTGATTTTAGGTGGGGTAGTTTTTATAACCGGTTGGATGCAAATGTACGAAACCGGAAACTCAGAGTTTCTCGACTCCCTGATCGTAACGCTTTATTATGCCTTGGGGACTGTGCCAGCTGAGGTTATTTTTGGTTTGGTACTTGCCTACATTCTGTACCAGGATATTGTGGGTAAGGAAGCTTTCCGCATGATTTACTTTTTGCCATATATTACGCCCTCCATTAGCTCAGCTGTCGTGTTTCAGATTATCTTTTCTAGCCGAGAAACTTCCCTCGCAAACCAATTTATCGGTCTTTTTGGGATTAGCCCGCTAAAGTGGCGCTTTGAACCCAGACCGGTGTTGCAATTATTAGGGTTCAATGTCAGTGGCATTGGAGGAGGCCCCAGCTTAGCCTTATTAACGATTATATTCTTTGGCATTTGGTCCTTCATTGGTTACAACACGGTAATATTCCTCTCGGGGTTAGGGAATATTCCCAAGGAAATCTATGAAGCAGCTGAAATCGATGGTAGCAACAGCTGGAATCGCTTTTGGTACATCACCATCCCCATGATTTCGCCAGTTACTTTCTATTTAACCTTGATCGGTTTTATTGGCACATTCAAAGCCTTTAATCATATTTACGTCTTACGCACCCCGAGCGCACAAAATACCGTTATAACTGCGAGTCTGATGATTTTTGATCGCTTTTACCGTGCGAACCAATATGGGATTGCCACAGCCCAAGCTATAGTGTTGTTTGTAATCATTCTAGGGCTGACTCTGGTCCAAAATAATGTCTTAGGAAAGCAGGTATTTTATGGATAACATAGTACCAGTTGATAGCATTCCTACCAAAGCAAAAAATGATGGCAAAATAGGCAGAATTTTCGGTCGCGCCATACTTTACCTCATACTCATCATCGGCGCAATCATTTTTATTTTTCCATTTTTTTGGATGATCTCTAACTCTTTGATGACTTTAGGCGAAACCATAACACGTCGATTGCTGCCTCAAGTACCCCAATGGGACAATTACCGTCAAGCTTGGCAGCAAGCTAAATTTTCTAAGTATTTTTTAAACAGTGTGCTCGTAACACTAGG
>JAKJEK010000109.1 GCA_022705465.1 Patescibacteria group bacterium
CATGATTTTGACAGTTCCGGCATTAATTTCGGGCACCTCAATGGCAAACAATCCGCTAATCAAGCCTTCGTCAGACCGGGAAACCAGGACCTGAGGTCCTTTGGTGGTTTCAGCGACTTCTTTGATATAGACTTTCAGGCGTTGTCCAACATAGTAGCGCTCTCCCCTAACCTGATCGGAGGGATACATCACTCCATTGGTTTTGCCAAAGCTAACAATGATGTTTTTGCCCTCGATCTGTTGAACGACTCCGTTTACAACCTCGCTCTCCTTATCCTTGAATTCACGGAAAAGCATCTCTCTTTCAGCTTCACGAAGGCGCTGGATAATGACTTGTTTGGCAGTTTGCGCGGCAATGCGTCCAAAATCCTGTTGACGTGGAAGCGGAACAACAACTTCTCCACCGACTTCAACTTTTTTGTCTAATTTTCGTGCCGAGTCAAGGGTAAGCTGCTGCTCCGGTTCCAATAATTCTTCTTCGGAGTCGACTACTTCCCAGACGCGAAACATATCAGCCTCACCGGTGGCAGGGTCTAGTTTTGCTCTAATAACCTGTTTTGGCTTGCCATAGTCTTTTCTGTAAGCGGCAGCTAGAGCTGCTTCAACAGTTTCAAGGACTACTGACTTATCAAGGCCTTTTTCTTCGCAAAGATCATCGATAGCTGCCATAAACGGGCTGATTTTTTGCACCATATATTCTCCTTTTTTGTTTAGACACTGCGGCACGAAATATTATTTCCGCTGCCATTACTATATCATAAAACAATTCTTCTAGCAAAAAGGCGGCCGATCGGCCACCACGTCAATTACACATTCTAGATTAGCAAATTGTCTTGCCAATGTCAAGGTTGGTTATGTTTGCGGGGTGCAGCGAATTCATTTGGTGCGTTAGAAGATTGCGAAGAGTTTTTGGCTTGCGAGATGATGTGTTTTGGGATAGAGTGACAGAATGAATAGTAATCACCAGGACTACAACCTGTCGTATCTAAAAAGGTATTTTCAACAATATGTACCGCACATTGTGCTGACGATTTTATTTTTGATTGTATCAAGGGTTGCAGCAACAGCGGAGCCGTACTTTTTAAAAAGGATTATTGATTTCATCACTCAGAATCAGGGTGCAGCCCTGGCCAACAATCAGGAGATTATTGCTTTGCTGGGTATTTACTTTTTGACCCGTACCGGCGCCTTCATCTTTGATTTTTTGCGCGATTACTTTCTTGCTCCAGTCCAAATGGGTGTGGGACGCGATGTGGCCAGGGATCTATTCCAGAAATTACTTCGCTTGCCGATTAGCTATCACCACGATCAAAAGACAGGTTCGCTTGCACGAAGAATTGCTCGCGGAGCTCAATCGATAAACTTTTTGCTCGATTTTGCGGTTATTAATATATTGCCAACACTGTTGGAATTGTTGTTTGTCACGGGTTTCCTGATTTACCTATATCCGGTGCGTTACGGCGTCATAACATTTCTGACTGTCGTGTTGTATGCGATATTTACGGTCTTGACCACCGAAATAAGACAAAAATACCGGTTGGCGGCAAATGTGGCGGATGATGAGGCGTCAGGTATTCAAATCGAGACTGTTTATAATATTGAGACGGTGAAAATATTTGGTAACGAGCAAATGCAGCAACAACGCTTTGCCGATAAGATTAAAGAGTGGTTTTGGGCAAGCGTTCGATCTAATCAATTATTTGCGGCGATCAGCGCCGGCCAGTCGTTGATTTTAACGATTGGTTTTGGCGTTATAATATATTTTGCGATTAGCGAAGCTCTGGCCGGGGTGCTAACGATTGGAGATCTAGTGTTGCTGACGACATATGTAGTTAGATTGGCGGTACCAATTAGCGCGCTTGGTTTTGTCTATCGACGAATCAAAGATGGCATAACTGACCTTTCTGAGATGTCCAAGATTTTTTATGAGCAAGCAGATAGTATCGAGGCCATTGGGAATTATACATTGGATAAACCTCGCGGCCAGGTATCATTTAGGCACGTCGAGTTTGATTACAAGAGCCGTCCAGCGCTGCGAGGTTTAACATTGGATATCCCTGCTGGAAAGCGGGTGGCAATAGTTGGGCCGTCGGGTGCAGGCAAGTCAACGATTGTTAGGCTGTTATTTCGGTTGTATAGGCCAAAACAAGGGTCCGTATGTATCGATGAAGTATCAATATTTGATATCAAGAAAGACCAGTATTACGACATAATCGCGCTCGTACCACAGGAATCGATGCTATTTAACGACACAATTGAGCAAAATATACGGTTTGGCAAACCTGAAGCGTCCCAAAAAGAAATTGAGGACGCGGTTCGTTTGGCGAACTTAACAGATCTGATTAAGCGTTTGCCCGATGGATTAAATACTGTTGTTGGTGAACGCGGAGTGAAATTGTCAGGCGGCGAGAAGCAGCGGGTGGCAATTGCTCGGGCGGTGGTGAAACAGCCAAAGATTTTGGTCTTTGACGAGGCGACGAGCAATTTGGATGCGGAGGCCGAGCAAGAAATTATCGGAGCGATTAGAAAAGCATCGGCTGGCCGTACGACTATTTCCATTGCCCACCGTCTCTCAACAATTATCGACAGTGATATAATTTTCGTGATCGACAAGGGCAAGTTGGTTGAATCTGGCACTCACAAAGAACTACTGGAAAGTAACGGTCTGTATGCTCGTCTTTGGGCGACTTATCAACGGATTCACCAGACAATATAACGGTTTAATCGGTGTTGGGCCGAATTTTTACAACACTCACCTCAAAGATAACGGCCTGGATATAAATGACATAAATGCTATTTTGTGGTATAATGAAAGAGTACGCTGGAATCATCGTCGTTCGGATAAAGAAGGGGGTTACCGATGCCGAGTGTCCAGGAGATTGTGGCGCGAATTGTCGCCGGGATGGAAGAGATGGGAGTTACTGTCGTGGACGCGTCCGTGTATGCGGGCAAGTCCATGGGTCTCTCGTATCAGGCGGTGATTGTCGGGTTTGTACCCGGTCGGGCGGCGGTGTTTACCGTCAGCTACAGCCACCACGATGAGGAGACGGGTTGCGTCAAGTTCACGGTGGCTGGGCAGTTGACTGAGACCGGGGTGGCGCAGAGTGATTATGGACGTTTCCCGACTCTTCGTCGCAATCCGGTTGGCAGCGAGGGATACGGGCCGGAGCGGGCCTTCTTCGACATCAACCACTACCGGGATGGCGGCACTAACGGCGGCTCTATCGAGGAGCGGATCGCTTCAGGGCTGCGCTTCTATGCCCAGTTCCTGGAGATGTCAGCGCTTCTCCAGGGGCGGTTTACCGCTCCG
>JAKJEK010000110.1 GCA_022705465.1 Patescibacteria group bacterium
GAAATCTGCCTGCAAGTAATCAAGGCAGCCATCGCCGATTTATCAGGAGGCCGAAAATGATAACAATTATACAAGGAACAACGAAGAAACCAGTCTCCTCACAGCGGCTGGTAGATTTTTTTGCACGCCAGGGCAAATACGACGGCTTTCTTTACATTGGATATCCAATTATTGGGACATCAGAGGGGCCATACCCAATCGATGCGTTGTTGTTGTCCAGAGGCAAAGGGCTGGTCGTATTCAACCTTGTAGAAGGCCGAGATATGGCCGGAGCAAAGGAAACCCAAGATGACAGCTATAACAAGCTGGAATCAAAACTTCGCGCTCACAAAAATTTGATGCAAGGACGCACCCTCCTGGTTCCCATTTATCCGGTGACCTTTGCCCCAGCTCGTGACGATGCAGCAATTTTAACCAGCGAAGAATATCCTGTTTGTAATGAGGCAAACCTTGAGGGGTGGCTCGACAACTGTGGGTGGGATGATCCTAGCCACTACGAGGCTTTGGTTTCTGTAATCCAAGCGGTTTCAACCATACGGAAAGGCCGTAAAAAGCGAGATGTACAAAAGAAAGACTCACGCGGTACAATACTAAAACGACTGGAAGACTCTATCGCAAATTTGGACAATTTTCAGGGACGGGCCGTCATTGAGACGGTTGATGGAGTTCAGCGGATTCGTGGCCTTGCCGGTTCTGGCAAAACTATCGTTCTTGCTTTAAAGGCATCATACCTTCACGCACAGCACCCGGACTGGAAGATCGCAGTTACATTCAACACTAGATCGTTAAAGGGACAATTTCGCCGACTCATCAATACATTCACTATTGAGCAAACCAATGAAGAGCCGGACTGGGACAATATTCAAATAATTCATGCCTGGGGGGCTCCCGGCGGTGGTGACCGAAACGGCCTTTATTACAGCTTTTGCCAAGCCCATGGTGTGGAGTATCACGATTTTGGCTCAGCCAAGCGCAAGTTTGGCCAAGGGAAGGAGTTTGAAGGCGCATGCCAGAAAGCGCTGGATGAGTGCCCTAAACCCACCGGTATTTATGACGCCATTCTTGTAGACGAGGCCCAAGACTTTCCACCCTCCTTTTTGCGCATGTGTTATGAGTTGCTCAAGCCTGAGAAGCGGCTCGTTTATGCCTACGACGAGCTTCAGAACCTGAGCTCACAGTCACTCCCATCCCCAGAAGAAATCTTTGGAAAACATGCTGACGGAACGTCCCGGGTAAGCTTCTCACCAAGCCGGCCGGGTAGGCCTCAGCAGGATGTGATTCTTGAAAAATGCTACAGGAACTCGCGACCTGTGTTGGTTACCGCACATGCACTAGGTTTTGGTATTTATAGGACTCCGGATGCAGATGTCGGAACCGGCTTGGTCCAGATCTTCGACAACAATCAGCTTTGGCTCGAAGTCGGTTATAAAGTAACGGATGGCGATTTGGCGGATGGCTACGAAGTAACCCTCTCGCGCTCTCAGGAGAGTAGTCCAGTCTTTTTGGAAAACCACTCGCCTGCAGAGGATTTAATCCAGTTTCATTGTTTCAAGACGAAAGAAGAACAAGCTGAGTGGGTTGCCGACGCAGTTCACTCTAACCTCTTAGAGGACGAATTACGCCCGGATGACATTGTGGTCATTAACCCCGACCCTCTTTCAACGAGAGATGCTGTCGGCCCTATCCGCAAGCAGCTTTTTGAGCTCGGGGTCAATTCGCACCTAGCTGGTGTTGACACATCTCCTGACGTTTTCTTTGACGCCGACAGTGAGTCTGTTGCATTTACCGGCATTTTCCGAGCGAAAGGAAACGAGGCCGGCATGGTCTACATCATCAATGCACAGGACTGTTATTCGTCATTCGGGAATATGGCAGGTGTGCGAAATCGGCTTTTTACCGCTATTACTCGAAGCAAAGCCTGGGTCCGAGTTTTGGGGGTTGGCAAAAGCATGCAGGCTCTCATGGATGAGTTTAAGCAGGTTAAGGAAAACGCCTTCAGTCTCCGTTTCCGCTATCCCACAGAAGACGAGAGGAAGTATTTGAATATTGTTAATCGTGACATGACAGAAGATGAGCGGCGTCGTGTGTGTAAAAAGAAATATGATTTTGCGCAACTCCTTGAAGACCTTGAAACTGGCCGAGTCTATCCAGAAGACCTGGGTGCAGATCAATTGAAACGACTAAGAGCACTGTTAGGCAGGGAGGCAGAATAATGCCGACACCTGAGGACATTTGCGATCAAATGGAGAAACTCACGGCCGACCTAGTCGGCCTGAGCCTTTGTGATCGACAAAATTATCCAGTGTTGCGTGATCTTGGCCAAGGACGCCGAGAAATCGGTATTGGTGATCGAGGGAACATCAGTTTTGCACTAAAAAATGTCCCATATCACGAAATTTATTCCGAACTGGAGCGAACCCAGACGTACAATTTGAGGATGTTGGACGGGGCGCTCATCCAGATGATGTATCGCTTCTGGGATAATCAAGTTGAAACACACCGATTGGCATTTTTCCCGTCGCCATTTTTAGAGGAATTCCAAAACAACCCTAAAATATATCTTGAGGATGTGATCTACGCTGAAGTAATCAAAAAAAATATCGTGCCGTTTCCTTTGAGGTTTGATTTTGACTGCCGGGACGGTGTCGCAGTTGATGTCGATCACCCAAGGTCACACTTGACCTTAGGACAGTATCAGAATTGCCGTATTCCAGTTAGTTCCCCCATGACGCCATATCACTTCATCGGCTTTATTCTGAGAAACTTCTACAACACGGCTTATCGCCAGTATTGTACGAAGATCTCTATTTTTCCGCATGCATTTGATGTTTCAATCACTGACAGGGAAATGGAGTTGATTTACGTCCAGGCTCCAACCCAGCAAAGCCGGAGATGCCTATGAGTGGAATAAACAAAAACATCTTTGAAGTAAGCTGTCTGGAATGGCTTGCTCAATCATGCCGGATGAATCCTTTGAACATCACGGTAGTGATAGGATGGAATCACACAAAATAGCTCATATTCAGTGGAGCTGATTCCAAGAAAGTAAGAGAGATTCATATCGGGGAGGGTTCTTAAGGTGGCGGCTATAATTCACTACACCGAAGACACCCTTGTCCAGCAGACCACCGCCGAATACCTGGAACAGGAGCTTGGCTGGGAGTCGGTGTACGCCTACAACAACGAGGATTTCGGGCCGGATAGTCTGCTGGGTCGGGAATCGGATCGCGAGGTGGTATTGACCCGCACCCTGCGCGCAAAAAT
>JAKJEK010000111.1 GCA_022705465.1 Patescibacteria group bacterium
GCGATAAGCCTGAAAGTAAAGAATTGATCCCAGATAATCCCGAAAGGTTGTCGTTACCCGAAGCAGTGGATCTGGCAGAGAGAATAATTCAGGACTATGCCAGTCACGAGAAGCGGTGGCAGACAATCGGGGGGCCGATTGATATGTTGATAATTATGCCGGAGGGATCGTATTGGTATGCGCGCAAGAGCTCTGATCTACATATTCGCCAATTTTCAGATTTTAAACGTCGATTTTGTAACGGAGACCTCGAATTAAAATATATTTCGCCCTACAGAAAACGAGATGTGGCGCGGTTATTGAAATGTGATAGTGTGGGGTTACACCAGAATGATCTGGGCAAATCGGAACGGCACTAGAAACGTTTAAACTAACAGAGAATCGTGGTTGTTTATCCATTTTGAAATAGCTGAATAAAAATCGTAGAATAAGGGTGGTCCCAGTCAGCTTCACAAAGCCGAGAGAGGAGCGCAGTCGGTTGATGATGGCGAGCGATGAGGGACGGGATACCATTGATGCTCTGGACGTCATGGATACGGCGAGCCGGATCTGGCTGAATGCGCTTAATTCAGCCAGAGAGGGCAACGATATGTATCGTGAGTTGGTTCTGGAGCTAGAGAGATACGTGGAGGTTCACCGTGATCGCATGACGGAGGAGGCTGTCAGGGAGGTGGAGCGTTGGATTTCCGGCTGGAATGACGCCCGACGAGCGTTGGCAAGTGTGTAGACACATCAAAGCGTCCCTTTAAGGGGCGCTTTTTTTGTGATATTGGGCTATCCCTTTGGGTGGTTTTGTGATATATATTTAGTAATCTACCGGTGTGAGGAGGTGGAGGTGTGGGGCTTAAGCTTCTATCAAACGTCATCCGTCCGTGTCATGGAATGATCCGGTTTGCTGATCTGATCTCAACTGAGACACAGCAGCAAATATACGAAGACTTTCCGTACGAAGTGTACACTGATGGGTCGGCATGCGATGAATCAGGGGGAATCGCAGCTGTTCTAGTGAAGGGGAACTTCATTCTGCGTGAAATCTCACAGCGTTTTATTGGTCCTGAGGTGACCAATGTGCGTATGGAGGTGATGGCAGTACTCGTGGCCTTACGCGAGTTCAAATATCCGCAGATGACGATCTACTCCGACTACCAACTACTGTCGCAAGGTTGCGAGTTGTTAAGGCGGCATGAGAGGGTGCCCGACTACTACATCCAGTACAAGAATGCCGATCTGTGGTATGAACTTGCCACAGAGATTGTTGCTCGCCCGGGAGTAACAGTTCAGTGGGTGGAGGGTCATTCGGGTCGCCCGGGAAACACACTTGCCAATCGTCTGGCGCTACGTCAGGCCAGAGGATTGGAACACTATCCCACCAGTTAGGTGGGTTTTTTTTAATAAATCCATAGAGGTATTGTATAAATTATGATTAAGAGCCAAATAATAGGCTTATGGCGATAATATTTTATATTGCTCAGCTCCCTGACTAGTTGATGAGATAGCTAGCTACCGTTTTGTTGCCGATACTAATATCTGTGTTACAATTACGAACGTAATCTTAATAGGTAGATTCCCAGCCGGCAGGGAAGGGGTTGCTATGCCCACTTGGGGCGAATTTTTGTGGCGTTCATTTTAATTAAGTGTAGGAAAAACTCACCATGAAGTTTTTCAACCGAACAAACGTTATTGTGCTATCACTTGTTGCGATAGGCAGTATTACGATGGGTGTTGGTGCCGCTGATGCCTATATGGAGAATAGCAAGACGATGGAGAGCGTTGAGCAGAGACGGCAGCAACGCAACGAGTATTTAGAGGTGTTTTCCCGGTACTGGGAAGTGCGACATAAGATTATCCGTTACAAGATTGAGGGTGTTGATGTTAGCTCTGCTAAAGCTATGCGAAAGGAAATTAAAGAAGCGCTATACCAGCAACGGGATCTGAATCGAGCCAGAGCGCTGATCGCAGAGACCGACGCGTTGCTTGATAAACTAAAACTGGAAGCGCCAGAGTTGGTAACGAAAGGGCCGGACCGGGAAGTTGAGCCACCGGTAGCGGTGCCTAAGAAGGATGATGTGGCAACTAAGCCCACGCCGAAACAAAAAGTGCCTGTGAAGCCAGTACTGATTAAGAAACCAGTAACGGAACCAGTAGCGCCAACTACTCCAACCAAGCCGGCACCGCAAACACCGCCAAAAGAACCAACACAACCGTCACCGGTTGTTCAGCCACCATCGAGTGGAATTACAGTGTCGGGTGTTGTCAGTGCGATCAATGCACAGCGACGAGCTAATGGTTTGCAAGAAGTTTCAGTGAACAATTTGCTTAACCAGGCGGCATATGACAAGTCTAAGCATATGTCGGATAATAGATATTTTGCCCATACGGCGCCAGATGGCACACCTGATTGGTTTTTTGTCAAACAGGTTGGGTACCGCTATAGTGCAGCTGGAGCGAATTTGGCAACCGGTTCATTTGGAACCAGCCAGGGTTTAGTAGATGCCTGGATGAATAGCCCGGGACATCGACAGAATATTTTAGCCGATTTCGGTGTGGAGGTTGGGGTCGGCTTCTACAACGGTTACTACACGATGTTTATTACTAAGCCGTTATAAAACAGAAATATAAAATGCCCTGGGCGTAGGTCCGGGGCATTTTTAATGTATTAACATTTTATTCCTGTCTCTCGGGGTTGATTTTGCTTGATATTATAAAAAGTCCGGCGAGGAGGACATCCCCGCCGGATGAATGAAGCAGTAAACCGATTGCTTACCGCTTCTGTTGCGTTCGTTCGGCGCGCTTGCCCGCCTCGATCAGCTCGCGGACACGGTGGCCACCCTTCTTGCCGAGTTCGCTGTAGCCGGCAGAGCCGAGCTCACGCTTGCGGATTTCGCCGCCCTTCTTGCCAGCTTCGCGCACGGTCATTTCGCCCTTGTCTTTCGCCACTTCAGGCTCCTTTCCGGGGTCGAACGTGAAATTATTATAAAGCAATGATGCGAAATGTCAAGAGATCAAACTTATTTTTTGTGTGGTATTATTAGCGCATATGATAAAATCAACCAATCGTGATTAATATAGGTAGCTATGATTCGCAATATGAAGATAAGATTTAGACCCCTACAACACAAAGATTTGGCACAGCGAATGAAGTGGTTGAACGACTCAGCTGTCAATCGATATCTGGGTTCAACGGTTCGTCGGGGTACCAGTCTTCAATTTCAGGAAAAGTGGTATCAAAACTATAAAGATAGCAATT
>JAKJEK010000112.1 GCA_022705465.1 Patescibacteria group bacterium
AACACATAGCCGGCGATAATGCTTAAGAAAGTGGCTGCAATTGAGGCATACATCGGCAACCGAGTGTTTTTTAGAGCAAAAAAGGCGCGGGCAAAAACAGGAATTAAACCTTGAGCCAAGAATGAGATTGCAAAGAAACCCAATGTGGTAGCGGTTAAGACTTTTTCTGCCTCACTAACCTTTGTCCCTGTTAATACCAGGCTGATAATTTGGTATCGAAGCAAAATGAAGATTACAGTTGAAGGGATCAGCAAAAACGCTATGGTGCGCGCTGTCCGGTTAAAGTAGAAGACGAAATCTGTTTTATTACCCTCGGCAATCTTACTCGCCAAAGTTGGAAAGACAGCAGTAGCAAATGAGTTGGCCAGAATAACGATCGGAACGGTCTGAATATTGTTTGAGTAATTATAGGCAGCAATTGCGCCAACTGCCAGCGACGATGCGATGGCAGTGTATACGGTTAACAATATTTGATTGGTGCCAAGGCTAATACTTCTCGGGATCATTAGTCGGCCGATGCGCTTGACGGATTCATTTTTCAGATCTAGAGTCGGTCGATAACGAAAGCCAACGCTCCAAAGAGCAGGTACCTGTATACATAGGTGCAGTAGCGCTCCAAAGACGACAAAAGCCCCAACCCCAATCAAACCATACCGAGGAGCGGCAACGATTGTCCCAGCAATGATTGAGATATTGTACATAAGAGGTGCGAGTGCGTAGGCAAAGAATCGTTTATACGAATTGAGCATACCGCTAGCAACGTAAGAAATGGAAAATATAATGGGAGTCAGCATTAACAGGCGGGAAAGCTGAACCGTTTGCTCATAGCGGGCTTCGGTAAAGTTTGGAGCAACCCACTTGACCACCATCGGCATTGCAAAATATAGGGCGACGGCAGATACAGACATAACAATAATAGCCAGCGTGATAACCGTGTTGGCAACCAAAAATCCTTGTTTGTCGTGCTTCTTGGCGAGGAAGTCGGAAAAAATTGGGATGAAGGCCGATGAAATTGCTCCGAGGATCAGAAGGTTGAAAATGGTGTCAGGAATACGAAACGATGCGAAATAAACATCCAACTGCGAAAAGGGAAGATTTCTTGCTAAAAAGTGGTCGCGCAGCAAGCCCAGCACGTTGCTCAAAGTAAGAGTGACAATTAAAAGTAAGCTCGCGCCTCTTACAGAGTTTTCCTTACTAAAGAGTGATAGAAAATACTTCATGCTTAGCTCGCAACGGCTCCTTGCTTAGAGGTTTTAGTAAAGAACTGCTCGAATTCGTCAGCTTCTAACACTTCCTGAGCTAAGAGCGCGTCTGCGATTTTTTCCAACGTTTTCTTGTGGGTGCTAATAACATTTTGGGCTTTGGTTTTGGCGTTGTTGATAATCTTTGCCACTTCTTCATCGATTAAGCTGGCGATTTTATCACTGTAATTCCTGTGCTCCACGTAGTCCTTACCCAAGAACGGCATTTCTTCATGGTTGCCGTAGGTTTGCGGTCCAAGGCGATCACTCATGCCAAATTCAGTGACCATTTTTCTAGCGATCTCAGTAGCACGTTTAAGATCATTTTGGGCGCCGGTAGTAATATTATCGCCACCAAAGAATTCCTCTTCTGCAACTCGACCACCCATGAGGGATGATATTTCGTCCTCAAACCGAACCTTGCTTTGAAGTCTACGATCCTCAAGGGGCATATTCCAGGTGTATCCAAGAGCCATGCCACGAGAGATGATGGAAATTTTTTGAACAGGATCGGAGTTAGGCAGGATGTGACTGACTACAGCGTGGCCGGCCTCATGGATCGCGGTCACGCGCTTCTCCTGATCGGAAAGCATCCTGGATCGCCGTTCAGGCCCCATCATGACTTTCTCAATTGCTTCACTAAAATCTTTTTGGGTGATAATCTTCCGGTTGTCTCTCGCCGCCAGTATAGCTGCCTCGTTTGTAATGTTGCGAAGATCCGCTCCAGAGAAACCAGGAGTTATAGCCGCAACACGACCCAGACTAACTTCTGTCTCGACTGGTTTCTTTTTGGTGTGGACTTTTAAAATTTCCTCTCGTTCAATCCGATCAGGAAGATCAATTACCACCCGTCGATCGAAGCGGCCGGGACGCAGCAAGGCGGGGTCTAAAACGTCGGGACGGTTAGTAGCAGCCACCACAATAACATTATCATTGGTATCAAAACCATCCATTTCCACTAAAATCTGATTCAAGGTTTGCTCACGCTCGTCATGAGAGCCACCTAAGCCAGCACCTCGCTGGCGCCCAATGGCATCAAGCTCATCAATGAAGATTATAGCGGGTGCGTTGCGCTTGGCTCTCAGGAAAAGATCGCGAACACGCGAAGCGCCAACACCTACAAACATCTCCACAAACTCAGAGGCTGAGATTGAGAAGAAGGGAACTCCAGCTTCGCCAGCAACCGCTTTAGCGAGCATGGTTTTACCGGTACCGGGAGGTCCGACCAATAGCACACCACGTGGTATTTCCGCACCTAAGTCATGAAATTTTTTGGGATTCTTTAGAAATTCCACCACCTCAACCAATTCTTGTTTTGGCTCCACTTGTCCGGCAACATCCTTAAATGTCACCTTGGTGTTACCCATAAAGACGCGAGCGGTAGACTTGCCAAAGCCCATGGCTTTCGAATTAGCGCCTTGGGCCGAACGCATCATAAACCAAATGAAACCACCAATCAACAAGATGGGAAGCACCAACGATAGTATAGAGAACCAAGCGGCTGATCCAGATGTATCCTGAACTTCAATTCTAGCTTTTTCAGGAGTGATGCCGTACTCGGTCAAGCTAATCCCGGGCTCCTTGGTGGCCCGTACTTGATCGCCATCCTGCTGTGTTGCTGTAACCGTGTTATCCCGAACGGTAACCTCTTTAATTTCGCCACTCTCGACGCCCTGGGCGATTTCAGAGATGGGAACTTCCTTTATCTCCGTGTTTCTCATACTTATGACGCTCGCAAAAAGTGAACCGACCAGCAGAAGAATTAACACATAAATAATCACTTTCGAAACATTTATTTTCATAAGCTCCTTACCATCCATGACGGCCCAACTAGGTGAGACCGTGCTTCTTATACTTTATATTATATTAGAGGGAAGGACGGGAGCACGCTTGAAACACGCGGTCTATTGCCTTGCATGCCCCAACTCACTTCCATCTATAACAATGACAATTTTACCATCTTCGAGCGCCACGCGCAATGAGTG
>JAKJEK010000113.1 GCA_022705465.1 Patescibacteria group bacterium
CTACCCTTGCTGGAATCAATTGCCCGCAGCGGTAAAAAGGACTTGGTGATTATTGCTGAGGATGTTGAAGGCGAGGCTCTAGCAACCTTGGTGGTTAATAAGTTACGTGGTACTTTAAGTGTTTTGGCAGTCAAAGCGCCTGGATTCGGCGATCGACGCAAAGAGATGTTGCAAGATATTGCCGTGTTAACCGGAGCTATCGTAGTTTCAACTGATTTGGGCCACAAGCTGGAAGACGCCAAGATTGAAATGCTGGGTGAAGCCCGCCGTGTTGAATCTGACAAGGAAAACACTACGATTGTTGAAGGAAAGGGCGAAAAGAAAGCGATTGAGGATCGGGTAGCACAGATCAAGAAACAAATCGAAAAGACGACATCGGATTTTGACCGCGACAAACTCAACGAGCGTTTAGCCAAACTGTCTGGCGGAGTCGGCATCATCAAAGTTGGAGCTGCGACCGAGGTTGAGCTGAAAGAGAAGAAGTATAAGGTTGAGGATGCTGTTGAGGCAACCAAGGCGGCGATTGAGGAAGGTATTGTGCCGGGTGGTGGTGTGGCATTGGTTGACGCAATTGCTGAGATGAAGAATATTCCAGCTACTGGTGATGAGAAGGTTGGTATTGCGATTGTTAAGAAAGCCCTGGAAGCTCCGATGCGCCAGATTGCAGAAAATGCTGGTGTTGAGGGTGCAATTGTAATCGATACAGTTAAGCGAATGGATCCAGGCGAGGGTTATAATGCTTTAACCGGTGAGTATGGCAATATGGTTGGGTTCGGTATTATTGATCCAGCCAAGGTGACCAGAAGTGCACTGCAAAACGCTGCGTCAGTGGCCGCTTTAATTCTGACAACTGAGGCAGTGGTAGTTGATAAGCCGGAGAAGAAAGAGGCTGCAGGCATGCCTGGCGGTGGCATGGGTGATTACGGCATGGGTATGTAGAATAGCACTAACAAATAAAAAAGAGCCCCTTTCGAGGGGCTCTTTTTTATTTTTAGGCGAATTCAACTTCAGTTTCGATGGCCGGTTCAATCATTATGAGATTATAGTCGTCTTTAATGGTGATGGTTTTACCATTGATTTTTGAGATGGCTGAGCTGGCAATGATGCGTTCTTTAAACAAGCTGCAGACGTAAAACTTATTGATACTGAGAGTGGGGGTAGAGATGAGGAAGTCTGTGACTTTGCCAAGCCTTCGGCCAGAAGTGGTAACGACGGTTTGGCCGATGCCATGATAGCCATGTTGGAGCGCTTGGTTAAGCCGGAGGGTGTCATTGAGTTCAGAGATGGCCTGGTTATCGAGGACTAGAAGCGACTGGTTGCCTAGTTCAACCACGTCGTGTATGGTGATGGCTTTGGGTTTAGTAAAGGGGGAGTGGGACTGTTTAATAATAAAACCGTGTATGCCAAGAGGTTCTTTCTGGATTGCAATATCTGAAATAAAACCAATAACCGATTGGCTTTTCAGCGCAACTACGGGAAGACCGAGAATTTTTGTGTAGGGTATGATCATGGGCTGTATTTATACGAGTATAACAAAACGAGTGAAAAAAAGAGAAGGTAAAACTCGGGGGTTGATGTCTTTTTATAGATAGAACATTAACAAAAACGGGTCAAGGGTGGACGGCGTGGTTTTCGCGCCAATGCTGGATGGTATTTGACATTTCTGGCGGTGGTTGCATAAAATAGGGACAGCTTAGGAAAATAATAGAGAGGAGAAACTGTGAGCGAGGGACTTACTCGTCCAGAGTACCAATTAAGCTATGGTAAAGGCCTTGCGCCGGATGCTGATGCGGCTAGGAAGGCACATCTAACCAAGGAGCAGGCAGCCAGAGATGAGAAGGCAATGAGGGAAGCTCAGGCCAAGGCGCTTGCCGAGCAGGCTGCCAGGCGCGAGGAGCGGAGGTTGCAGTCCGAAGCAAGGGATGAACGTTCTATTGGAGATTTGCAGCGATCGATCGAGAATGGTTCGATGGATAGATCTTAAAGCCGACAATGCTTTTCATGCTCTATACAAAAAAGAGCCGAAAGGCTCTTTTTTGTAAGGAATATTGGATTGTTGGCGATGGTATTAGTTGTTTTTAGTTTCGTTTGCTCGTTCAACGTATGATCCGTCACGAGTGTCGACGACAACCTGATCATTTTCTTTAATAAAAAGCGGAACGTCAATGGTGGCACCGGTTTCTAGAGTGACTTTTTTGGTAACGGAGCCGGCAGAGTTACCTTTGACACCTGGAGGAGCGGTGACAACACGGAAGGACATTTTGATAGGGAGTTCGATGTTGATCGGTTCACCGTTAAATTCGAGGATGTCGATTGTGGCATTTTCAATCAGGTAGTTGGTGTTGTCGCCGATTTTTTCCAAAGGGATATCAAACTGTTCGTAAGTATCGCAATCCATGAAATAGGCCAGAGTATCGTCGGAGTACAGGAAGGTTGCTTTTTTTCGAGAAAGATCGGCTTCTTCCAACTTGTCAGCGCCTTGAAAGGTTTTTTCAAAAATGGCACCGGATCTTAAGTTTTTTAATTTGGTTTTGACGACAGCGCCGCCGCGGCCCATTTTGGAGTGAGCGTAGGAAACGACAACATAAGGGTCGCCTTCCAGGGTGATTTTGGTCCCGGATTTAAGATCGGTAATTGATAACATAATAAACCTCGCAATTTTTAGTTGCTAAACTCATTGGGCCTTGAAGCGTTGCTATATAGAATTATGCCGCAACTTATTCAGTTACAAAGGGTAGCAATGCCAGATGACGAGCGCGTTTAATTGCGCTGGTTAGTTGGCGTTGATGTTTGGCGCAGGTGCCGGTCCGGCTGGCAGATTCAATCTGGTTCCAGCGATTTAGATGACGGCTTAGCATAGTTACGTTTTTGTAATCAATTTCTTCAATTTTAGCTTTGCAAAATAAGCATTTCTTGGAACGTCTGACGTTCTCTCTTGGTGTGTATGCCATTATTCAACTCCTAGTTGTTGGTGTGTGGTCTTATTTAAGTATTTAAGTTTAGAAAGGGATCTCGTCGATGTCGATTTCATCCTCTTTGGCAGAATCGCCTTTAGCGGGTTTGCCGCCACCGGCAGCTGTGATGTTTTCGATCGGGCTTTGACCGCCGGACGCGCCAGCGCCG
>JAKJEK010000114.1 GCA_022705465.1 Patescibacteria group bacterium
GGAATTTTTTACCCCGCAGGAAGTAAGCGAACTTTTGGCCTGCCTTGCGACCGTTGGGAAAAAAGAAGTCAACAAGGTCTATGACCCGGCTTGCGGTTCCGGTTCGCTTCTTTTGAAGTTTGCCAAGATTCTCGGCAAAGAGAATGTAAGAATAGGTTTCTTTGGGCAGGAGATAAACTTAACCACCTATAATCTTTGCCGTATCAATATGTTTTTGCACGATATCAATTACAATCATTTTGATATCGCGCACGGCGATACACTGACTGACCCAAAACACTGGGATGATGAGCCCTTTGACGCCATTGTTTCCAATCCGCCGTATTCTATCAAGTGGGAAGGCGACAGCAATACGCTTCTCATAAATGATCCGAGGTTTGCGCCTGCCGGAGTGTTGGCACCCAAAAGTAAGGCAGACCTTGCCTTTACCATGCACATGCTTTCCTGGCTTTCTACCAGCGGCACCGCGGCAATCGTTGAATTTCCGGGGGTGTTATATCGTGGCGGCGCTGAGCAGAAGATTCGCAAATACCTCGTAGATAACAACTACATTGATACCGTGATTCAGCTTCCGCCGGATCTTTTCTTTGGCACGACCATCGCAACCTGCATCATTGTGCTTAAAAAAAGCAAGAAAGACAACAAAACGTTGTTTATAGACGCATCAGCTGAATTTGTGCGCGGAGGCAACAAGAATAAGTTGACTGAGGAAAACCGCGAAAAAATATTAAACGCCTTCAAAGAGCGGAAAGACATCAAGCATTTTGCCAAACTGGTGAGCAATAAAACCATTGAAGAAAACGACTACAACATTGCGGTGTCCACCTATGTGGCGCAAAAAGACACTCGCGAGGTAGTTGATATTAAAAAACTCAATGCCGAGATCAAAGGCATTGTTGCCCGCCAGAACGAACTGCGCACGGCAATTGATAAGATCGTCGCTGATATTGAGGGTAACCATGACTAAAAAGATGAACAAGATCGAAAAACTGATTGCCGAGCTTTGCCCTGATGGGGTGGAGTTTAAGGAGCTGGGAGTGTGTTTGCAAAGAACAAAAGGAACTCCCATAACAGCGCAAAAAATGTCCGAAATCAATAAAGAAGGTGCGCCAATAAAAATCTTTGCTGGTGGTAAAACAGTTGCGTATGTCAATTATGGTGATATTCCAGAAAAAGATGTGCTCAGCAAAGAGTCTGTTGTGGTTAAGTCACGTGGAATTATTGGCTTTGAATATATAAACAAACCTTTTAGCCATAAGAATGAATTTTGGTCATACCATAGCAACAATCCAAACATTGATATTAAATACGTTTACTATTATTTAAAAAGTAAAGAATCGTACTTTCAATCGGTGGGGCAAAGAATGTCGAAAATGCCTCAATTATCAATACCCGATACTGACAAATTCAAAATCCCCATCCCCCCTCTGGCCATCCAGCAAGAGATCGTGAAGATCCTGGACACTTTTACAGAGCTAGAAGCAGAGCTAGAAGTAGAGCTAGAAGTAGAGCTAGAAGCAAGAAAGAAACAGTATGAACATTATCGCACTGAATTGTTGACCTTTAACGAGAGAGAGAGAGAGAGAGTAAGATGGGCGACGTTAAGTCAAATAGGCAAGATTGTTAGAGGTACTGCTATTACGGCAAAGGAAACTACAGAAGGGAATATTCCAGTAGTTGCCAATGCGCCGAAGCCAATTTATTTTCATGGTAAAAGTAACAGAAGCGGAGAAACAATCGTTATCGCTAGATCTGGAGCTTATGCTGGGTTAGTTAGTTTCTGGAACGAACCAATCTTTTTGACTGATGCGTTCAGCGTTCATGTAGAGGATACTTTGCTAAAAACCAAATTTGTTTATTACTTACTAAAGCAAAAACAGGAAGCTATTCACTTCATGAAGAGAGGTAGCGGAGTGCCGCATGTTCGAGCGAAAGAGTTTGAATCGTACCGTATCCCCATTCCGCCAATAGCAGAACAAGAACGCATCGTTGCCATTCTGGACAAATTTGACGCGCTGGTGAATGATATTTCAGTCGGATTACCGGCAGAGATTAGCGCACGACGAAAACAATACGAATACTATCGGGATCAGTTGCTAACTTTTAAGCCGTTGGAGATGCAGAATGCCAACTAATCATAAATACAATTTAGTGGCTGAAAATACCCAAAGCACGGTGGTGGCAGAATATACACCCGCATACCGTACCGCCAAGGCGTACCAGAGCGAGGCAGAGCTGGAGAGCGCTTTTATCGAGCAGTTGAAATTACAGGCATATGAGTATTTGGCCATTACCTCTGAAGCTGATCTGGTGCTTAATCTGCGCCGACAACTGGAAAAACTGAACGGCTTTACTTTTTCCGATAACGAATGGGAAAGGTTTTTTACCGGTGAGATCGCCAATCCTAACCAGAGCATTGCCGACAAGACAGCTACTATTCAAGAAGACTATATTAAAAATTTAAAGCGTGACGATGGCACTGTCAAAAATGTCTATTTGCTCTGTAAAGACAAAATCCACGAAAACAATTTGCAGGTAATCAATCAATACACTACCGAAGAAGGCCAAAGAGCTAACCGCTATGATGTGACTGTGCTGGTTAACGGCTTGCCGCTTGTTCATATTGAGCTTAAACGGCGCGGGGTGGCGATTCAGGAAGCGTTTAACCAGATTAACCGCTATCAGCGCGAGAGCTTTTGGGCTGGCTCGGGGCTATTTGAATATGTGCAAGTTTTTGTCATTTCTAACGGCACACATACCAAATACTACAGCAACACCACGCGCTCGGAGCATATCAAAGAATCACGCGAAGGCGTTGTCAAAAAAGGCAAACGCTCAAGCAACAGCTTTGAGTTTACCAGTTGGTGGGCGGACGCGACCAATCGGCCCATTACGGATCTTGTGGATTTCACTAAAACTTTTTTTGCCAAGCACGTGCTTCTTAATATCCTCACCCGCTATTGCGTGTTTACCACAGAAAAACAACTTTTGGTAATGCGCCCGTATCAGATTGTGGCCACCGAGAGGATATTAAACAGAATCGAAGTCAGCACCAATTATAAAAAACTCGGCACCGTGGAGGCAGGCGGTTACATCTGGCACACTACTG
>JAKJEK010000115.1 GCA_022705465.1 Patescibacteria group bacterium
TGCACCATCAGCTCTCTGAGGTAGGTCGTCGCCTGTCGCCGACGCACCTCAAACACCTCTGGCGACACGATGCCCATCCGGCGAAGCGCTGGCGTAAGAGGAAGGATCCCTTGAAGCACTGCCTCAAACAGTGATTCGCGATCCACCTCTATCTTCAGATTACCCAAACGCTCCAGCATCCAGTCGAAATCCGGTGGTGTTGCCACCTTCATCGCCTCGAACAAATCGCCGCCGATCCAGTCGAGCACCGCCCTCTCGTCATCATCCGTCGCCACGCCAGCGAAAGCACGGACAAGTGGGCCGATGTCATCCAGGCGATAGTCGGTCGCCAAATCCAGACACTTAGCTAGACGATAGCCTAGCAAGACATCTGCCGGATTTGGCAGAACGCTTAGAGAACGCACGTGCGTTTCCTCGCTGTCTGGATTAAACAACCGCACTTCTACACCGTTCTTACGATTCAGCAGATCGACTGAGTAAGCGATCTGCATTGGCACTAGGTAAGCCTCCGTGCTGGAAACAAGCAGTTTTGGCTTTACCTCCCCTTGCCACACAGACACCAGAATGCCCGCGCTCATACTCTCCCTCACCGCCGCTCCTCCTTTCGTCTCTGTATCGTAAGTAGCTCCACCCTGGCTATGTGTAACTATAACACATTTCTTCCTATACGTATACAACTCGCCTCTGCCATCAGCTACCAAAGCTCGCCAATTTGAAAGGTTTATTCTCATGACTGTTTCATCGATATACATCTTTATGCTAAGATAACCCAAAGTTACCCGGAGCCATTATGAACAACACAAACAAGCCCACTATCGGTATATTGGGCACAATTGTCGAGTTAGAAAATCACATTTTAGACATCGAAGTTCACCATGCCTACACCAAAGCTGTTCTAAACGCTGGCGGTATACCAATTATTTTATCCAGTATTAAGGACTCATCCCTTATTAAAGAATATATTGGTCTTTGCGATGGATTTATCTTTACCGGTGGCTATGATATTGAGCCCTCCCTGTATAACGAAACCCCGCACGAAACGGTCACAGACACCGATCCTCTGCGCGACTGGTTTGAACCACGCCTGATGCAAACTGCCATGAAACACGATTTGCCCATTTTAGCCATCTGTCGTGGCCACCAAATGCTTAATGTGGTACGCGGCGGAACGTTATGGCAGGACCTGCCATCTGAACGACCAGCCTCAACAGTAAACCATCGTCAGATCGAAAAACATGACATCCCAAGCCACAGCATTACTCTCCAACCGTCCACTAAATTGTTTAAAATTGTTGGCAGTCCCTCAATTATGGTCAATAGCCGCCACCACCAGGCCATCAAAACACTCGGCAGCGACCTAGTAGCTACCGCTCACTCTGAAGATGGCATCATTGAAGCTATTGAAGACCCCAACGCCAAATTTATTGTTGGCATCCAAAGCCATCCTGAAGATTTAATTAAGACCACTGATTACGCCGCAAAAATCTTCTCAACCTTCATCCAAGCAATTGTTCTACCCAAACCTTTACCGCAAATCATGCGATCCACCGTCACTCAGGATTAAACCGCAAAGCAATTTTAGCCTACATGATTCAATATTCTACCAAGCACCACCCCAGAAACTTTCACCACAACCGACACAGCCTCTAACTCACCCCTCGATAATCTAAGCCGACTATTGACTAGTAATACTACCTTTGTGCTAAGCTAATAAGCTTTAAAAGACATGACGGTGAGTATATGCACATCACAAAAGAAATTGTTATTGGTCACAGAGATAATACATCCCGTGAACCAGTGCGATTCACAAAAATCGCGCTATCATATTTAGCGATAATTACTATCCTTGCTGTGACCATACTATCTCTTGCCGGAAATGTCTTTGCTGTTGGTAGTATTCGTGCCCTGAATCAAGGCAATAGAAATCACACTCTCGGTGACTACTCCATACCAGAGAGCACAGTTATCCTTACTTTTGATGACGGACCCTCGCCCCATACCCACGAGATTCTTGACATCCTGGCCAGGGAAAAAGTATCTGCCACATTCTTCGTTATCGGAAAAAACGCAATTCGCCATGACGGCTTAAAAAGAATAATCAACAGCGGTCACGAAATCGGCAATCACACCTTTTCTCACGCTAATATAAATTTACTGCCCGACTGGATTATAGATATAGAACTTAATGTCACACGCTTTATCATTGAGGCCCAAACCGAACACAGCACCCGTTTGTTTAGGCCGCCGTTCCTCGAGCTTGACGAAAACCAGCAAGCAAACAAACTAATCCACATCGCCAAAACTGGCTATATAATTGCGTACCAGGATATCGACAGTCTCGATTGGCAGAATCCAGGACCAGAACAGATTTTTAAAAATTCAACAAAATCCTATTCCACCGGCAAACCAGGCATCGTTGTCCTCTTTCACGATGGCGGTGGTGACCGGCACCAAACAGCAAAAGCACTTCCGGCTGTGATCTCCTATTATCGGGAACGTGGTTACCGTTTTACCACTTTCAGCGAAGCATTACAAATCCCCCGTAACGAACTCATGCCCCCAGTCGAGCCTCGCACACAGCCGCTCGCAAACCACGCGAATATACTGGTAAGCTGGTGGCTTGGCATGGCTCACTTTGGCAATTCGATCACCATAATACTGGTTGGAATGATGCTGATCAGAGTACTTTTTGTACCAATTGCTGCCGTTATCCAATCCAGAAAAAAACGAAAATTTCCTCCCAAATACCCTCCCTGCACCGTAATCGTCCCAGCCTACAACGAAGCCGACGTAATTAAAACCTCTATTAGATCTCTTCTTGCAAGCAACCATCCCAATTTTTTCGTCATCGTCGTTGATGATGGCTCTAAAGACAACACCTTTCAAGTTGCCAGCACCATAAAAGATTCACGTTTGCGAGTTGTTCGTAAAAAGAATGGCGGCAAATCAACTGCCTTAAATTACGGCATCAGCCTTGCTCGTACCAATATTGTTGTCACGGTAGATGCCGACACCATCTTCCCGCCTGACACGCTCAAATATCTTTGCCGCCACTTCTTCGATCAGAC
>JAKJEK010000008.1 GCA_022705465.1 Patescibacteria group bacterium
GCTCTTATTACAACTTCGATGGCATTGTTAGGAGAGATTAATATCTGGATAAATAGTGCTAAAGACAACACGATTACCAAAGCTTCAGTCGCAATGATACGAATATCAAACAGTTGGTTTTTCAGAATGGCATAAGCTGCAAACGACATAAAGAAGATAGCAGAAAAGTCACCAAGCTGGGTGTATCGGTAATTTTCCGGGTAAATAAAGAAAAACAGAACGTTAAATACCAGATTAAACAGAGCAAAAAGGATAATGCCAAAGATAAGTATTTTAGTCTTGTACTTTTGAGCCGTGGTGAGAGTGGCGTACTTCTTAATAAGCATGGTCACGGTATAAATCGTAATAATAACCGTAAATGGATAAAAGATATCACCCAAAAGGCCAGTGCGTAGAGTTAATTCTCCGCCACTTCCAAATTGCAGACTTTTAATCATTAATTCGCTAAATGGTGCTGCTGCTGCAAACACTATTCCAGCTATAATCACGAAGTAGTCTAACCAGCCGTTTCGTGATTTAGATACGACGGGAAAGTGAATAGTTAAGTAATAAAACGCAACGAAAAATAGAGCCACTGCCATATAGTTCAACCGAAAGTATTGTAAGGCTGTTGCGGAATCAGTTGCTCTGTAGGCCTCATATCCAAATATATTCCAGAGAAGTATCAAGATTGAGACCGTAACAAATGTCTGATTAACTATCGACTTCTTATTAGAGAATAGTACCCAAATCGATAGCCATGCACCAACCGCGATGATTGTAAAAAGTAAAAGTAAACTTAACGTCTCCAACTTCCACCTCCTTTATAGAGCCGCAACCAACCATAGCAGGACTTCCCCATCAGCCCAAACATTGGTTATTTTTTGCAAGTCTGTCTTTTTATTATTAATTAACGATGAATAGTAGTAGTAATATGGGACTACGATTACGAGGAACAAGATGCTCGGCGGCAAGATTCCGGTAGCAACGCCAACCATCAGAGGAATAACAGAAAGTGCGTTTATTGCTCCAAGCGTAAACAAAAAGGATTTTTGCCCCAATACAACCGGCAGCGTCTTTAATCCCTCATTCTTATCTTGCGCTATATCTTTGATATCACAGAAAGCGGTGTTAATAAACCAGCGCATTGCAAAAAACATGGTTAGTATGATGAGTTTCGAGTTAAGGGGGGCACTATGGTAGATCGCCGTATAGATGATAATCGATACATAAGTGAGAGCTACATAGTAATTCTTAAAACCCACGACTGACTTAGTGAGCCCTTTAAAGAAAAGGGTGTAACTAATCCCTATTAATAGCAGCAGCAGTGCGCTTATGATAACGATTGTGCCTTTGTCTATTAGTAGGGTGACAATTAGGGCAATCGAAATAACAAAAATTACCGGCATTATCGACCGGTAACCCATTTGGTGATTTATTCGCTCTGTTGAAGATTCAACGGTTTGCCCAAGATAACGATCAAATCCGTAAACTATATAAGTAATCAGGTAAACCACGATAAGCAAGGATAGCGAATACGGCAGGTATAGCTGGACCAACTGCCAGCAGATGCCCGCCATAGATAATTTCTTTGCCGATTTTGTTTATAAGTTCAGCCATCATGTAATATAATATTACAGCCCTTATAAGACTACCTCAAGACCCTTCGCTGCATTATTGGTTTAATCATAAAAACATCGCTGTCGGCTTTCCAATATGCCTAACCGCTGGTATAATTATTGTTAAAGTAACAATCTTAATAATATATGTCTATTCAGGCATTAATTTAGGGAATATACACATGGACGCAAAGGCTCAATTGCATTCGTTTAAAGAGATTCTGGATGATGAACTTAAGCTGTACTTTGATAAGAAAATCGAAGATGCGTATCATACATCACCGATTGCTGAGGAGCTAATTAACCGCATCTCAGAGCTTACTCTGAGGGGCGGTAAGCGCATACGCGCCGCATTACTTTATCATAGCTATCTGGCTCATGGCGGAAACAATAAGACGGCAGCTATTAAGGCAGCTATGGCTATGGAATTATCCGAGACGTTTCTACTAATCCATGACGATATCATGGACAATAGTGATCTACGCAGGGGCGGGTTGACGATTCACGCAAGCTACAGAGAGACGAATAAGGATCGAATAAAAAGTCCGTCGAGTTTGAAAAATTTTAGCGATTCAGTCGCATTAAACGCCGGCGATACAGCTTGTGCTATGAGTTACGAGATAATATCAACGGCCGATTTTGAACCGCGTTTCATCGCCAGAGCACTCGCCGAATTAAGTCGTGTCTATATCTTAGAGACATACGGTCAAACGTTAGATATGGTACTACAATATCGCGACCAGGTAACGACACACGATGCGTTACTGGTGCAAGAGTTAAAAACAGTGCCATACACCTTTGACGGACCACTCAAGATTGGTGCAATTCTTGCGGGGGCCGATGACGATTCAGTAGCACTGCTTAGCGAATATTCAGTACCATTGGGCGTGGCCTTCCAGATTCAGGACGATATTCTGGGCATGTATGGCACTGAAGAGAAACTTGGCAAGCCGGTTACATCCGACCTGAGAGAGGGAAAGAAAACACTGTTGATACTTGATGCATTGGAAAAAGCCAACGGCAAGCAGCGTGATATTATTGAGAAATCTCTTGGAAATCCAAAAGCAACATTTTCGGATTTAGAAAATGTTAGGAAAGTATTGGAAGAAACCGGTTCTCTTAATCAATCAAAAGAGCTGGCCTCCAGATTGGTTCAAAGGTCACTGAACGTCATCAATCAACTACGCCTGAAAAACGAAGGGAAAGAATTCCTGGTAGGAATAACCGAGTATATGATCAATCGAGAGTACTAGTATTTTTTTGCAAGCAGATCTATCATCTCCCTTGTTTTACCGGTCACTACATACGGCACTTCATGAATATCGGCAATTGAACTGACTCCAATTAAGGCCATAGTGCATCTAATCTCAGAAATTATATTTTCGATTTGCTTCGACAGAGCATCCTCGCCATCAACGGCTTTGGCTAGAAACAACCTAGCGATCCCAGCAAGCTTTGCCCCGAGCACAAGCGATTTTGTGATATCGATGCCATTCTCAATCCCACCTGAAGATATCACCGGTAAGGAAGTGCGGTCAGCAAGCAGCATTAAGCTTAGGCAGGTGGGGATACCCCAATCACGAAATGTTTCCCCTATCTCAGACCCGCGATAACTCTCGACGTATGCCCAAGAAGTACCGCCAAGACCAGCTATATCTATGGCTGCTACACCACAATCTTCGAGCTTCTTAGAAGTGATTGGATCCATGCCGTGACCGACTTCTTTGGCAATAACTGGCACACCGATTTTTTCGCACATTAACGCAATTTTGCTGTAAGCAGCAGTGAAGTCACGACATCCCTCAACCTGCGCCAGTTCCTGGACCATATTCAGATGAATATACACCGCATCAACACCGGCAACTTTTAATGCGTGGCTTAACTTATTAATACTGAAATCGCTACTAACAAGGTAATCGATTCCAATGTTTCCAATAATCAATGCGTCGGGCGCATAGCGGCGAATCTGGTAGGTTCGCGCCAGTTCAGGATGCTCGATCATTGCTTTTTGAGACCCCAATGAAATTGCGAGTCCATAATGCTGCGCCGCTAATGCCAATGTGCGGTTGATAACGCCGGCTTCTTCGGTCCCGCCAGTCATCGACGATATCATAAGTGGTGCTCTAAGTGTTCTGCCCAAGAATTCACTCGAGATGTCGATGCTGTCGTAGCTGACCTCTGAAAGCGTTCTTGGTACTAAATACACATCCTCGAAGCCAGTTGTCAGTTTAGAACGAACATTGTTAGTGCAGACGATCTCAAGATGATCAGCTTTTCGCCTTGTTGTTTCTGTATTCTTTTGCATCATACAGACTACCCTGTCTCTTCCAAATTATTAGATGGCTTGAGATTATTGCATACATCCTCATACGTCTTCTCAAAGTTTTCCAGCGATTCCTCCAAACCGTGCTATTTGACTACTTCTAGCGACTTTTTGCCCATTTTTTGGCGAAGCTCGTCATTCTGGAGTATAGTTGTGATCGCTCTCGCACACTCAAGATGATCGCCAGGGGCAAACAACCGACCATTTACCCCATCCTGCACAAATTCCGGTAGCGAACCAGCATTAGCAGCAACGACCGGTAAGCCTGAGGCAAGAGCCTCTAACATCACAATGCTCTGTGTTTCTATTGTTGATGCAGTCGCAAACAAAGATGCTGCCTGATATGCGAGCGGAAATTCATCCGAGTTATAGTTAAGTGGTCCGGTGAAAGATACATAGTTTCCGACTCCAATACTACCAGCGAACGCGCGCATCTCTTCTAATTGATCCCCTGAACCGATGAATGCAAAGTGTGCATCGACATGTTTTATAACTTCGGGAATAGCTGAGATTAAGACCGGAAGACTTTTGTCTTTGTCTATTCTGCCGGTGTATAACACCACGGGCTTCTGGGGAAACCCAAGCGCCTTGCGAGCATCTTGTACTGAGTTAGTTGGACAAAAACGCTTCTTATTAATTCCATTAGACAGGACAGCTATCGGTGTGGTGATGCCCCATTTCAGTATTTTGTTTTTAGCGGTGCTAGATGGAGTCGTTACAAGACTACATCGGTTGTAGAACCTAGAAAAATGCCAGGCAAGTATTCTCTCGATATGTGGATGCAGAGGTTTGAGTAGATTTAGATAGGAGAGAATAAACTCCATACTAAAGTGGTTGGTAATTACAACAGGAATATTATTTTTATTGCCAAATGATAGCAAGGCGGAACAGATTGAAGTTGGGTCCTGAAGATGAATAATGTCGGGCCGGATGTCTTGAAGCACGCGTTTGATTTTTGATCTGGGAAAAGTAGTAATACGAAATCCACGACGAAATGGATTTGGCATTGAACCCAGCCGGACCACCGTCAAGTGCTTATAGCTCATGTCTTGCGCCGTTTTAGTATTTCGACTTGGGATGATTACCCATACTTCATGCCCCCTTCCGGCCAAAAAATGTGCCAAATTTTCTGCGAATATTGCCACGCCGGATATGTTTGGCGCGAATGATTCAGAACCTATTACCACCTTCATAGTTGCAGCACCCTTTCTGTCCAGGAATGTGATTAATGACGTGCACAAGGCGAAAACAATGTTTGTTTAATCATACCTCTTTTGCTCTTAAACACAAAGCATCAGTTAGTCTGAGACGTCGTTGAAACATGGTGGTTGAAAAACGGTTATACTTGTGCTATCGTATTGACTTGCAGCCTCCTTCTGGACTATAATTTCTCAAGGAGGTGAATATTATAATGACACACCAAGACTTATACCGATTGTTGCAAACAGTACAGAAGAACGTCCGATGCCCCCAGTGCGGCACAGTTTATGAATTCGACAATATCGCCATACGCGGTATAGTGGATTCCGTGGTCTTCCTGGAACTGAATTGCAGCAACCACATGCCACTATTAGCAACAGTTTCATTTTCTCCAGCCAAGAAGGCTAAAAAGAAAAAGAAGAACGCTGAGGAAAAGATCAGTTCAGACGATGTAATTGCTACACACCAATTCCTCCGAGAGTTTACCGGGGGATTTGAGCAGATATTCGATAGCCCACGCAAATAAAGAATTTATTTATTAATAAGCCACCCAGTTCTAACTGGGGTATCGGTAAATAGTTTATCAGGAACAGGAAACGTTATGAATGCGTACAACCTTACAGCTAAAGACCGTGCAGAGAGCGGTAGTAAAACCCGCCAGTCAGGCAATGTGCCTGCAATCATGTACGGTAAAGGCTTCGAGCCCAAGAGAATATCCATCGATAAGACCGGTTTTGCACGTTTGTTTCGTGAAGCTGGCACATCCAACTTGGTTGATTTATCAATCGACGGAGAAAAACCAGTCAAGACCCTTATCCAGGATGTTCAATATCACCCAATCACCCTGGATGTGATTCACGTTGACTTCCTTAAAGTTAACATGAAAGAAAAGATCCAGACCGAGATTCCGCTTGAGTTTGTTGGTGAATCAAAGGCGGTAATTGAGGCTGAAGGCGTACTAATTACCAGCAAGGATGCGGTTGAGGTTGAGTGTCTGCCTGCCGACCTGGTTCCTGAGATTAAAGTAGATATCTCTGTTCTTGAAGACTTTGAGGCTGTAATAAGAGTTTATGACATCAAAACACCTGCAGGAATTGAAATCTTGGATGAGCCAGAAGCTGTGGTAGCACACATCGAGCCGCCAAGAAGTGAGGCTGAAATCGAAGCACTGTCAGAAGAGATTGTTGAAGACGTAAGTGCTGTTGAGGTTGAATCAGAGAAGAAAGAGGAGTCCGAGGAAGAGGAATCTGCCAAATAACCGCTCATTGATATTATATACACAAAAGACCACCTGAAGGTGGCCTTTTGTGTATCAAGGTATGTTAAATGTAATCTTGTTACTGCGCCGGGCATACCGCCCCGTGCCTCAAACTACGGGCACCACTAGTCCCGGTTGGCGCATTTGGTAACATAGTTTTCGAATCGAAAACACCCAACTGTGATAGTGCTACTGACTATTACGCCAGGCTATTTAACAAGGTCAAGACTACTGCTTAGCACAACTGGCTGCATCGCGACAATTTCGTCGGCGTATGGTACTTGCGGAATTGGGTTTAGTAGGAATATGGTCTTACTCAAAACATGGGCGAAACCCATTTCTAAAAATGAATTTCCACCAACGTAACCGTCAATTCCATTTTTAGCCTGGTTGACCACCAAAACTGCATCAGATTCGGAAATCTTATGAAAATAATCTCTAATAAGGTCATTTTCAATCTTATTTTTGGTCGACTCCTGACTGTCCTCTGCCTTCAATGACTGATCGGCATACTCCTGCGCATTCTTGGGCAATATTACTTCGTGCCCAAGCTTTTCCAGTTCACCTTTAATCTCAACCATCTTTTTTGATGCTGACATGCTGCCACAGATAACAATTTTCATTTTTCTCCTTAGTGCGAAAAGCTTTGAGTGCGGTCTACTTGGAGTCCCTGACTTCGTTAATGAGTTCGGCAACCGGAATCTGTCCCCTATCGCCCGCACCATACTTGCGTACGGCAACCTTACCGGCTTCGATCTCTTTGTCGCCCACAACCAACATGAACGGAACTTTCTGCATTTCTGCTTCACGGATTTTGCGACCAATCGACTCGCTTCGATCGTCAACTTCAGCGCGTATTCCGGCGTCAATTAGCTCACCAAAAACTTTTTCGGCATATTCTTGATGCCGATCAGCAATCGGCAGGACCCGTGCTTGAATCGGAGCCAGCCAGACCGGAAAAGCTCCAGCATAATGCTCAATCAATAATCCTATAAACCTCTCAAATGACCCGAATAAGGCACGATGCAAAACGTATGGTCTTTCCTCTTCACCCTTTTCATTAGTAAAGCTCATATCGAATCGCTCAGGAAGGTTGAAATCGAATTGCAAGGTAGAGAGCTGCCATTCTCTACCAAGAACATCCTTAACTTTAAAATCCAGTTTGGGGCCATAGAACGCAGCCTCGCCTTTTTCCTCTGTGAACGACAAGCCTTTCTCTTTGGCAACTTCACGCAAAACCTCTTCGGTAAACTCCCATCCTTCATCGTTACCAGCATACTTTGCTCTATTGTCTGGGTCTCGCAAAGACAGATACACATTGACAACATCCATGCCAAATCCGAACGACTTATACATAAAGAGAATAAAGTCTACAACCCGTTTTAATTCGTCTTTAACCTGATCTTTTCGGCAGATGATGTGAGCGTCATCTTGGGTAAAGCCGCGAACGCGCGTTAGTCCGGACAATTCGCCCGTTTTCTCAAAGCGATAGACAGTTCCCACCTCTGCCCAACGGAACGGCAATTCCCGATACGAGTGTTTGGAGTTATTGAAAATCTGGATATGGAATGGACAATTCATTGGTTTTAATAGGTATTGCTCCGATTTTTCAACTTTTTGCTGTAGTTGACTATCCTCCAAACTCTGCCCGGCTTCAAGCGGCGGATACATGCTGGCGTTGTAAAATCCCCAGTGACCGGATTTTTCCCAAAGCCTTCGATTGCCGATATGCGGACTACGCACTAGCTTATAGCCGTTTTTTAAGTGTTCCTTGTACCAGAAATCCTCAATAACCCGCCACAGCATTGCGCCTTTAGGATGCCACAGCACCAAACCCAATCCAACCTCATCATCAACATGAAAGAGATCTAGTTCGCGGCCAAGTTTTCTGTGGTCTCGCTTTTCGGCCTCTTCACGATTCTTGATAAAGCGGTCAAGCGCTTTTTTATCTTCAAAAGCGATACCGTATATCCGCTGAAGCATCGGATTCTTTTCGCTGCCTCGCCAATAAGCGCCGGAGATTCTCTCTAGCTTAAACGCCACACTTCGCAAGAACTTTGTGGATGAGACGTGAGGCCCCGCGCATAGATCAACGAAATTGTTAGTTTTATAGAAGCTGGCAGAATCGCCAGGTAATTCTGCTGCGAGTTCTACCTTATAAGGTTGACCTATTTTCTGCAGAAAATCGATTGCCTTATCCTTTGGTTCCTCATAGCGATCAAAGGCCAGGTCTTCCTTAATAATTGTCCGCATTTTTTCTTCGAGAAGCGGCAAATCTTCTGGAATCAAAGTTCGCGGTAGATCAAAGTCATAGTAGAAGCCATTCTCAATACCCGGACCCATGCCTAATTTGGCCTCCGGAAACATATCCAACACGGCCATGGCGAGCACATGGCTTAACGAATGACGAATTGTTTCAATATCATATTTCTTGTCACTCATATTACTATCCCCTGTTGTTAATTATATTTATTAAGATTCGTTAACCGCCACTTCCGTAACAAAAAAGACCCATAATTCTTGGGACCCCGATAGACATCGGGGGGTTCCATCCCAATTTGGATCTTAATTTTCCCGTTCACTCGGGCAGGCGTCAGATCTCCGGGGTGGTGAATCCCATCATCAATCTGAATATATTATTGATAATATACCACTACGTCATGTCAATGGCAAGTTAAATAATCAAAGCGATCAATTATTGACATACTTGTCGTTTATGGTATTATACACCAGTCATCCGCGCGTTGAAAGGAGGGTGCGATGCGCCTGGAGGTTGGTGATCGGGACAATGGTGGCCGTATCGAAATCACCTATAGTCACACCAGTACTGGCCCCGGCAGGGGAAAAGCAGCCAAGAATACCAGGAAAAGGTATTTCCGGAAGTTCTGGAAGCCTTACGCTGAGAGCTTGGGCATACTCGCCGCATCTGCTGCAGCGTTCTACGTTATGCAGACTGTGCCAGTGGACGGCCTGGTGCGGGATCTGCTGCACATCATCGCGGCACTAGGTTGCCTTAGCGGCATGTATCGCCTGGTGGGATCAGTCCAGGATAACAGGCAAGAACTGCCCATCGGAATGCCGATGCTGTTACTTCTAACGGCTGCCGCCAGCGCGTTCTTCGTTTCCTTCAACTTCTTCTCGGACGACCTGGCGCAGCTGATTCTTCAGCTGATCGGTGTCTGGGCGCTCTATCGGGCATTCATCCCGGGCGACTACACCACAGACGCTTCAGAGGATGCAGACAACGATGCTTTCGCATACGATGACGAATCGGAGCTACCAGACGATCCACTCGAAGCCGCCTTGGCGAAAGCCAAATTGGCTCGAAAAGCCATCAAGCGCCAGATCAGGGCTTGGCAAGAGGAGCAGTCCTCTGCCGGACGACAGCGCCATGCTGTGATCGAGCGCAACATTGCGCTTCTTCGAGCCAAACTGGACGAGGTAGAGCAAAAGATCGCCGATCTCAAGGCAATGGCCGCAGAGGCGCAAGGAGCTGCCGAGATTGCTACTGTTACCGGCGAAGTTGACACCTTGATCAGAGAGATCGATCTGGAACACCTGCCCGACCATGAGGCCAGGCGCATGGTAAACCAGATTATCACGCCCACACCAAGGACGTGATCACAAACGCAAAGAGGCCGTTTTGAACATGGCCTCTTTTTCATTCCGACGATGGCATCACCAAACAAGAAAACGCTTGACCTATATGCCCTTTCCTGCTATGGTATTCGTGCACTTCGTGCTTCCCGAAAGGAGAAACCAAATGACGCGCGACGAAGTGGATAGCTATGCGGTGAACGGAAACGGAGTGGCGCTACTCGCCTTCTTCATTCAGCTCATCGTGTTTGCGTTCAATCCGCAGCTCTTTGGGCTGACAAAACTGGATTCGTTTTGGCGGATTCTCGGCGCCTTTGGCATCGGCGTCTTGATAATATTCGCCACTTCGGCCTTGATTGGCTATACCATCGCCAAGATCCCCTTCATATTTTCCGGAGGGCTCGGTAGACAGTATCGCGAACTCTGGAGAATTGAGGATGGGATCCGGATGCTATTGGAGCAAGTCAAAGCGTTGAAAGACGACGAGTCGGATGCGAGCCAGCAGCTCCGATCGGAGCTGCAGCTAGCAGTGCAGAGAACGAGAGAAGATGCGGCGCATCTAGCGGCAGCGATCGCCAATCGACGCATTGATCAGTTGATGATGCGGAATGACCGACTCCGCATTAAGTACCAGGAAGTCCGCGACACGGTTAATGCAAAGACTCTGCGACAGGTCGAGCATCTCTCCTACGAACTCGGATGGCTCAAGCGCAGCTATGCTGACATCGACTGGATGCTGCATACCTATAACACGCACCCAGCAGCAGCATTGCCGGTGGCAATGCTAGCTGAAGAATTATCATTCCTTGAGCGCGCCGAGCAAGACTTGCGCCAGATTAAGGCGCGACTGTTGCTGGACGCGACGCGCGACGCTAACAGAACCTCAAATCGCCCCCTGAGGTAACTTCACCAAAGGAGCAGTGTACTGCTCCTTTTTTAAACCCGTGGTTAACGTTGCCTCCAATTTGACATTGCCAAATGTTTCGTCTACAAATTATTTAACGCAGAGAGGGATGCAAGGGGGGTCTGCAATGACACGCAAAACCGTAGAAAGATTCAGGTCAAGGGCAGAGACAGCCGCATTCGCCACAGTGCTGCTTCTGGCGGTGGCAATTCCGGTTCTACAGAACCTGGCCGGTCTGCCGTCGAGCGAATCAGGTCTCTGGATCAGAATCTTGTCTGGTGTCGCAATCTGCTTTGCCGGCGCAGGCTTAATAGGGGTAGTTACGTTTCTGATTCCCTACTGGGCGTCCAGAGGTCTCGCCGGTTACGAGCCCAAGCTCTGGCGGATCGAAAATCGTGTTCAACAGTGCATGGATGCCATCAAGGCATCGAGAGACCGCGGTGACGAGAATAGCGCCGATACAATCTTAACGCTTTCCGCCACCATCACTGCCCTTCGCGACGAGGCAGCGCATATTGCAGGTTGCCTCATTGACGTCAGGTGCAGTCAACTGGATAAACGAATTCAGGCATTCCGCCTTAAGCACCAGGCGTTGCTGGTAGCTCCAACTATTTCCCGGCGAAAGCTCCAGCTGCATCAACAGCGACTAGAACAACTTTCAGCAGACATCGGTGAAATCGAGGACTTGGCACAAAGCTATGCCGACAATCCTCGGATAACCGAGCGATCAGTCAAAATGAGGGTGCTTCGGCGACAGCTCGATTTCTCAGAGGGAATCTTCCGCCTAGAGACCAAACTCCTCATCCGCGAAACGGAGAGCACACGCTTTCGAAATGAGGCGAGGCGCGAGATCGATCGCCAATGAAAGCTATACACACAAGGAGCAGCGAACTGCTCCTTTTTCAATATACGATAAAACAACAGGAACTATTGGCGGTCGTATTGCATAACTTCATCATCCAGCACAATCAACTGAACACCACAGCGATCAAAAACCCGGCGAGTTTCCTCAGCGGCATGGTAGCGCTTCTGACAGATTACTTGCTTGATGCCAGCATTGACCAGAATTTTTGCGCAGACTGGACAAGGCTCGAGTTTCATATAAATCGTTGCTCCATCAACCGATACTCCTCTTTTAGCAGCCTGAGCTATGGCATTTTGTTCGGCATGAATAGTTCTTACGCAATGCTCAGATGTTGTGCCGTCTGGATTCAAGCGCTTCTGATACATATGGCCAACATCATCGCAATGATCATCGCCGGCGGCGGAACCAACATAACCGGTGACCAATATTTGATGATCTTTAACAATAACACAGCCCGTTCTGCCTCGGTTGCACGTAGCGCGTTTGGAGATTGCTTCAACAACCTGCATAAAGTATTCATCCCAAGTTGGGCGAATATAATCTCCCGCGTCAACCCTCTTTTCTTCTATTTTATTCGTTGCCTTTGGCATATATGTCTCCTAATATAGTTGGATGTGTAATCATCTAGCTGTACCTAGATACATTGGCCACCTACAGCTGATCTTTGGATCTCAGGTTTAAAACCAAATCATCCACTTTTTGATAAAGCTCGTCAAAGGTGCCGTCGTTAATGATCTCCTCGTCAGCCAGTTGATAACAACGGTTCATGTTCATACCGCCACCTTTGCCATCCGCTTGTTTGGCTTCAATTTCTTGAAGTTCAGTTAAATTCTTAATATCCCCCTCACGACCCCTCTTGATTAACCTATCAAGCCTTAACTCGATCGGTGCATCAAGTTTAACCAGAGTAAAATTCGCCATTTGCTTGAAGTACTCAACTTCACCAACTTGACGGATTGAGGTGACGATCACGTCCTCATTCGACTTAATTTCCTTTGAAGCTTCTTTTGCCAAATAATCATAGCCCTTGGTGTTGCGCAGATTATTGCCATATTCTGTCATATTGGATGTTGTAATCTCAGCCCCGTCTTGCCTCATCAGCTTGCGCAGAGTGTCAGATAATGATAAAGCCGCAAATCCTTTTGTCTTTAGATAATCCGCCACAGTATCCTTACCCGAAGCGATAGAACCAACAATGCCAATAATCATGCTCTCTCCTTTTAAACTTTCTTGTATTTGGCCTCAACACCAATAGTGCCGTCGGTTAACTTAATTTCCTGATAATCATTGAATAGCAACGGAGCGATTTCCTTAAGCGATCGATAAACCAGCAGTGCTAACCGTCTGATCTCGATTTCAGCGTGTTCACTGCCACGCATTTCGATAAAATGCCTCCAGGATCGCATATTGGCGGTTACAACAATCGGTGCCTCAGCAGCATTTAACAAGAGTGTCCTGGCACACTGTTGGACTTTCTTGCGCAAATCAGTTTTTCGGTCAGCCGATAACACTTCCGCACCTTCGGACTGGCGCTCCATTAACATATTAGCTAAATTCTCGTAAGCTTTGGCTGAAGCATCGATACTTTCTTCGAAGAGTTTGTGTAACTCAGGATCATTTACGAATTCTGGTCTCTCAACAAAGCGCAGCACCTTTCCAGACACATAGCGCTGGCTCACTTGCGAGAAAGCAAAGCCGGCCCGGTGCCTGACTAACTCGTGTGTAAGGGTACGTGAAACACCGTAGAACAAAAAAGTTACGCTGGCGTGCTCGAGTACCGATCCATGGCCAGATACCTTGATGTTTGTAAAGTACTTATCGGCTTCTTGATTGGTGGTGCGTTTCGGACCATAGCTGACATAGCATATTTGGCCTGCGGTCTTAATTAATTGTTCCGTCGATGGAAGTTTAACGGGATCATCCAAATATTTGTCAAACTCAAGTGTTGGATCAAAGCCCTCTAAAAATGGCCTCATCTCCGACAGATCTGTATCGGTTTTCGCAATCATAACTGCACCCGGCTCCTGTAGGTATGGTGTCCCCTTTTTTGTTTGATAAACCCTGGCGTGATACGCGGGAAATCCCATAGCGCTCCTTTTCTCTATTAGATCATACTTCGTAATATAATTGTTTCTAACCATGCTAGCGAAACCGGGCTGACAACCGACGATTTCTGTTATTTCCCATCATCTTCTAGCGCAATCCCCGGAACAGGAAATTTTTTAGCCATTTCATTTATCTCACTTCT
>JAKJEK010000116.1 GCA_022705465.1 Patescibacteria group bacterium
AACCACACGTTACGCAAGCTGACTACGCCAACGGTCAGACATTCTTGGCAAAGATGGAAAGCTACCTCAAATCAGCAAATGAAAGCAATTTGTTACGAAGCAACACCATAGTGGTGTATCCGGAGTATATCGGCACCTGGTTAGTATCGTGCAATTTACCAGCCATTGCTTACCAGTTAAATAATATCTCGGTTGTAATGGCGATGTTGGCTGCGAGAAATTTTCCATCGTTTATCCGGACGTATCGAAGGACAAAGAACTTACCCAAAACGCTATTCCTGATTAGAGCAAAAGAGATGCGGAAAATATATCATGACACATTCTCGCTGTTAGCCCAGCGCTATGGCGTAACAATAGTTGCCGGATCCATAGTTCTGCCCAAACCATCTGTGCGCGGCGGAGTCCTCCAGATTTCGATGGGTGATTTGCATAACGTAAGTGTGACATATGGACCAGATGGAGAGGCTCACGAAATTCTTGCGGTAAAATCACACCTAATAGAAGAAGAGCAGCCATTTACAACACCAGGAATTTCTGACTGTCCACCAATCTACCAAACGCCTGCCGGCAAATTAGCGGTACTGATTTGCGCGGATTCATGGCACGCTGCCTGTTATCAACAGTTGCGGCCACTTGGCGCATTAATGCTGGCAGTCCCATCTTTTCTATCAAGAGGTGGTGTCTGGAATAAGCCGTGGCATAGCTCGCCAGAAATTACAGAGAAGGAAGCATGGCTTAAACATGCCATGGCTGGTCAGCTTAAAGATACTGGCATCAGATTTGGAATAAATGTGTTCTTGCGAGGAAGGGTATGGGGTATTGACTCAGATGGTCAAACTATTGCGGTACGAGACAACGACTTGATAGTAGTTGATAACGAGATTGATAATATAACTAATTTATGGCTTTGATCCTCATCGTCATACGGTGTAATACTCCCACTGGACATGTCGCTTGAGCCTAGGTATGGCGATCGCTAACCAATTATGGTACTTTCAGTTTGGACAGGAAGGAGAACAATGAATGCGCGGAGCATACGAAATCTTTCTGTTAGAAGAGGCTGAAGGCATAGAGATAAGGCTGGCGGATGAGGCGGAGTCGTTTCTGCGTCAGCACTTTGGACCCAAAGTCTGGTATGCCGAGTACCTTCGAAAAGAGCTTAGGCTGGAACCGTCATACCTGGAACCATTCGGAGGCGAAAGGTTTGGCTACCATGGAATCCTGGAGAGCGCCGGCGGATCAACCCCAACCGTTTTCGCTCGCTACTCCCAAGACAAACCCCTGATCTATCTCGCGGCATCACTGTTCGTGTTCTTTAAGTGCCTGAATGCTGTTTCTGATTCAACAGAACCGCTTGCAGTGGAGCTCGGACTCCGAGCAGGAAACGGTGGATCCTCCCTTTCCGCCACTTACTCCAAGAGTCTTCATGAGTGGCTAATGGAGAATTACGGGGTTTCTGGCGACCGAAGGCTGCCATTCGTGAGACAAACCATGCTCAAGGCCGGCCGCATCCTAAGAGGTGATGCGTCATACGGCTGGGAGGCATTTGTAAGCGCAGAGCTAGGCGATCGCGGGGGCGTGTGGCTAACTTGCGATCGAGATTGCTGCTGCATGGGAGCGGGATACTGTTCTCTCGGCACAAGCTTTACTGCCACGACCCACAACAGTAACAAAGTCGAGCAGCAACTGACATTTCTGGCTGGAGTGGCGGCAGTGGCCACCGAGTATGCCAAAGTTGGCAGCCAAAACTAACCATGATGCGGGAATACCCCGCATCTTTTTATTACACGAATATTCTAAACCCCTTCTCTGCTTAAATTGTTTAGCACACTCATGTCTTCTTTGCTGAGCTCATAATCAAAAATATCAATGTTTTCCTTAATGCGTTCGAGGTGTGATGATTTAGGAATAACAATGTTACCGTGCTGGATATTCCAACGCAGCAAAATTTGAGCGTTAGTTTTACCGTGTTTTTTTGAAATTTCGGTAATGCGTTGATCATCCAAACCTAATCCCCGCATCAACGGACTATAGGCCTCCAAAGAGATATTATTATTGTGGCAGTACTCTAACAATTCTTTATTGTATTCAAAGGGATGAAATTCCACCTGATTAACGGCTGGCGGGATTTTCGCATAACTTTTCATCTCTTCCAGGTGTTCGATGGTGTAGTTAGAAACACCAATCGCCCTTACCCGACCAGATTGATAGACTTCCTCCATGGCTCGCCAGGTATCAGACCTGACTTCTAAAGCTCTGGCACCAGTGTATGGCCAATGAACGAGATAAAGGTCGACATAATCCAGTTTAAGTCTGGAGAGCGAGGCATCGAATGCTTGCAGTGTTGATCCATAACCTTGATCCCCACGCCAAAGCTTAGTGGTAACGAATATCTCATTACGCGAAAAACCACTCTGTCTGACAGCATTTCCCACTTCCCTTTCGTTGTCATAAGCCATAGCGGTATCGATTAGGCGGTATCCTGCTTCAAGTGCCCACAGAACTGGCTGCTCTGTGGCCCCGCCCTTTCCCATTTGCCACACTCCCAACCCAATGACGGGCATTTCAATATCATTGTTTAATTTCAGTTTCTGATTGCGGTTACTGTTTGCTTCCATCTATCTTTGCTCCATAAACTATATACAAAGCATTCTATTGTATCATTATGGCAAGAATCATTCGAAGTTCTAATTGACCAATGATTGTACTGTTCTTTTGGATAATAAATTAGGCTGACGCGTTGCGTCAGCCTAATGCTTGTGAATCCTGGGTTGTTAGCCCTTGGACTCAAGAACCTTGAGGGGCACGATCACGTTGACCGTGACCTCGCCCCGAAGCCGAATACCACGGATCTCCACCAGGTAGAGGCCCGGGGAACGAACCGACCAGGCGCCACCGGAGTCGTAGCTGTCGTAGGGGTAGCGGTCGATAGCGGCCCTCTTCAGCTTCATGCGGTCAACCGCGACCTCGTTTTGATCCGTCGGGGCGTAGAAGACCGTGGTCTCGACGGAGTCAAAGACCGTCTGGTCTTGCACCCAGTC
>JAKJEK010000009.1 GCA_022705465.1 Patescibacteria group bacterium
AAGGTTGATGAGTTGGCGGCAGTGCTGTTACTTGAGCAATTTTTAACACATCGTGGTTTAGGTAAACTGGGATAATAGTTGGGTAATTCGGAGGGAGAGGGAGGCTTTGTGTTTAAAAGTGTGGTTATTGGGTTAGTCGCGCTGGTTTTGGTGGGTGTCTTTGGGTTTGCCTATCTTTTTTTACAGTCACTTGAGCCTCCGGCGAGCCATAGTAGTGAGAAAGCAATAGCTTTTGAAGTACGAGAAGGGGCGAGTACTTCAAAGATAGCAAACGATCTCATGCAGCAAGGTCTTATTAGTTCGGACTGGAGTTTTTTAATTTGGGCGAGATACCAGAAGCGTCCGATTATCGCTGGTTCGTATTATATTCCCACCGGATCTTCGTTGCCTGAAGTTTATGACTTGCTGGTTTCTGGTCGTATAGACGAGATTGCGGTAACGATACCTGAGGGTTATCGAAGCGAGCAAATTGCTCAGGCGCTAGTAGCAAAAGAGTTGGTGGATTATAATGACTTTATGTCTGCCGCTCAAGGATACGAGGGTAAGCTGTTTCCAGATACATATAGATTTTCAAAAGAGCAAACTGCAAAGGAGATTGTGCAAGTTATGTTTAATAATTTTGCAAAGAGGACTAATGCTTTGCCAGTAAGCCAGGAGGATATAATTATTGCTTCAATTGTGGAAAGAGAGGCGGCTACAGATGATGATCGAGCAATAATAGCTGGCGTTTATAAAAACCGTATTACTAGAGGGATGAAGCTTGAGGCTGATCCGACAGTACAGTATGCCCGCGATAATAATGAGATTGCGCAGATGTCCAAGGCGGGAGTAGCTTCTTTTCAGTATTGGCAACCGATTACTCTGGCTGATTATCGATCAACTGAGTCACCACATAATACTTACTTAATTAAGGGCTTGCCACCAACTCCGATATCTAATCCTGGTTTAAAAAGCATTATCGCTACAGTTAATTACGAACAGCACAATTATCTCTTTTTCCTGCATAAAAACGGTCAGATATATCCCAGCGTCACAGAGGAGGAGCACAACAGGAAGAGAGCTACTATTCTTAGAGCTAATTAGAGGCTATAAGTAATTGCTCTTGCAGGCGGTTTTTGCTAAGTTTTTGCGTATTATAGCCTTGACCCTATGGGGTAAATATTCTAGAGTGAGAAGAGATTTGAAGTTGTTATTGCAACCGTTTTTTGTTGTTTTCGTTAATTTTGAGGCAATTCTCCATGAGAAAAGGTCTGGGGCGATTTGTAGGTAAACTATTTGGAAAGATTTCTCATGATATTGGTATTGATCTTGGTACTGCAAATACCCTGGTCTATGTTCGCGGTAGGGGAATTGTGATACAAGAACCGTCAGTGGTAGCGGTTAATAAGAGAACTAAAGAGATACTGGCTATTGGTGAGGAAGCCAAGAGAATGGTTGGGCGAACTCCCTCTCATATTGTGGCGGTAAGACCATTGGTCGATGGAGTAATTTCAGATTTTGAGATAACCGAGCAGATGTTGCGCTACTTTTTTGATCGAGTTCATCGGGAAAAATTTACGCTCATGCCGCGTCCACGGGTTGTAATCGGTATTCCGCATAGCGTAACAGAAGTTGAACGAAGAGCTGTTGAAGAGGGTGCAATTAACGCTGGCGCGCGCGAGGTTTATTTGATTGAGGAACCAATTGCAGCAGCAATCGGGGCACGATTGCCGATTCAGGAAGCGTCGGGTAGCATGATAATTGATATTGGCGGCGGTACAACTGAGGTAGCAGTAATGGCACTAGGCGGCGTAGTGGCTTCAAGATCGCTTCGGGTCGCTGGCGATGAGATGAACGAAGATATCGTTCAATATGTACGAGATCGTTTTAACCTGATGATTGGAGAGCGAACCGCTGAAGAAACAAAGATTGCGATTGGTTCAGCAATTGAGCTGAAAGAGAGGATCGAGGCGCCAATCCGAGGCAGAGATTTGGTGACGGGTCTGCCAAAAGAGATTGTGGTGAACGATAGTCAGATCCGCGAAGCGTTGAGGAAGTCGGTTGGTACGATAATGGAGAGTATTAGGGTAACGATGGAGGAGACCCCGCCAGAATTGTTGGCTGATATTATGGAAAGGGGAATTGTGTTGGCTGGCGGCGGGGCGTTGCTTCGTGGGTTGGATCGTAAGATCGCCGAGGAAACACTAACTGCAGTTCATATTGCTGATGATCCGTTAACAGCTGTTGTGCGTGGTACTGGAATTGTGTTGGAAGATCTAGACATGTTGGCAGATGTGTTATTGCCAAAAGAATTTAGCCGTTAGAGTATAACCATGAATAAGAATGTATTAACGGGTAGATCGTTGTTTGTCACTGTGGCAGTAGTGGCAGTGTTAGCTTCGCCCCTTGGCAAAGGGGTGAGGGATGTAATTTTTGATAGTACATACGGAGTAATTTCATCGGTTAGCAGGATCGGGCATGGGGCAAGAAATGTAGTCCAAGCTTTTGGCAACATTTCCCGTTTGCGCCAACAAAATCGTGAGTTGATCGATAAGATTATTTCGTTGGAGGTTGATAGAAGTAGGATTAATGAACTTGAGCATGAGAATCGATTGTTGAAGGAGGAGTTGGGATTCAAGGAAGAACACATAGAACAGGAGTTGATTCCAGCCAAGATTATTGGTCGGGAACCGACAGCGTTCTTAGATTATATATTGATCGATAAGGGATCGGACAGCGGTATCGCGCCAAAAATGGCAGCGGTATCAGGTGGTGTGTTGGTGGGAAGGGTCCAAGAAGTGTATGAAAGCTCGTCTAAGGTAGTGTTAATTACCAGTAAAGATTCGGTTGTCCAGGCGATGCTTCAAAATAGCCGAGCTAAAGGTATATTGCGTGGAGGTATCTCGGGTATAGTACTAGAGAACGTAACTCAGGACGTAGACGTTGTCCCTGGTGAATATGTGGTAACTTCTGGATTGGGAGGTGAAATTGCTGATGGTATACTAATTGGTAAGACTAGGGGAATCCAAACCTCAAGTAGTTCGGGGATATTGAAGAATGTGGCCGTGGAACCTATGGCAGAGCTGACCAAGCTGGAGATGGTGTTTATTATGAAATAATGGTGAAAATGATTGGGGTGTGCTATGAGATGGTTACGTCCAATTATATTAATCTCCTTTGCATTTGCTTTAGTACTACTTGACGCATCATTCTTTAGCTTTCTGGAATTTTCGGGTGTTACGATTTTATCATCCCTATCAGTGCTAATCGCCTTCGTGTTGTTGGGCCATGGTCGGGAGATATCAGTTTTTATTCCAGCAATAATTGTGTTTTTTGCTGTTTTTTCATCTTTACCGCTGTGGTTTATAGTTGTTGGCTTTTGGCTTTTGCCAGCTACTTTGGCATATCTCAGAATTCATTATCTACCAGAACCGTCGATGTTGGCAGCATCTTTATCATTTGCGATCACATACCTATTGTTTGATTTATTGCTAGTAGTGACACAGGGCGAATGGCTCATGAGCGAGGTGGCGGCTATTGGATGGTTTACGGTGATTAATACTATCTTTGGTTTGACTGTTTACGGTTTAGCAAGAACAATAAGAAGTAACTTTGTCAGAAGCGACATTCGCTTATAAGTAAATTTACTTATCTATGGATATCTTTGGAAATTTTAGTGAATTAAGGGGTGACAGAGAAAAACGTCGAATTACCCAGAAAGAAGGGCGAGATTTTTCGTACTCTGATGCTGTAATCGAGTCGGTAAGCGTAATGGAGGACAAGGAACAGTTGTCCAATCCATTTGGAGTTAAGTTTGCGATTGCAGCAGTATTTTTACTTATGGTATTTCGCCTCTTTTTCCTTCAGGTAATTCATGCTGATGCTAACCAGAAATTAGCCGAAGGAAATCGAATTAGACCCAGAGTAATTGAGGCATCCAGGGGATTGATTACCGATAAAAATGGTGTCTGGCTTGCTCGCAACAAGCCTGATTTTGCCTTGGCGCTTTATCCCTCAGATTTGCCAAAAAGGAAAGATGACCGGGAGAAAGTGATGCGACAAGTGTCAGAGGTATCGGGGGTGCCATACGAGGAGATTGAGCGACTAGTTCAGGCCAAAGGAAATCATTTTTTGGAAGCAGTAGTTATTAAGGATCACATTTCTCACGACGAGGCATTACTATTTGAAGAGAAAACGATGGATATACCGGGTGTGCATGTGGCGTTATATTCCAGTCGTGAGTATGCGGTATTGCCAGGAATAGCCCATATCCTTGGATACACTGGATCGGTATCTAAGGAGGATATCGAGAAAAATGAGGAGTACTTTTTAACGGACCGCGTAGGCAAGGTAGGTTTAGAGAAGGAGTACGAGTCGGATTTGCGTGGTATCCATGGGGTCGAGCAGATTGAGGTAGATTCCAGGGGAAATGTTGTCCGGGTTCTAGTAAAAGAAGGTAACCGGACACCAGTACCAGGTCATGACGTAGTGCTATACATGGATAGAGATCTTCAGGCTAAGGCAGCCGAGGCATTGCATAATGGATTTATACAAGCGGCGGAAGTGACAGGAAGAGAGATCAGCGCAGGTACGGTATTGGTAATGGATGTGAAAACAGGCGGAATTATCGCTATGGTATCTTTGCCCGATTATGACAATAATCTTTTTGCTGGCAAGATAACCAACGAAGACTATCAACGACTTATTAACGATTCAAATCAGCCGCTATTTAATAGGGCAATTAAGGGTACATATCCTCCAGGCTCTATCGTCAAAATTGTTATGGCAGCGGCTGGATTGTCAGAGCGGGTCGTTGACGTAAAAACTGCTTTTGACACGCCTTTGGCGATTGAAGTGGGAGAATATCGCTTCCCGGATTGGAAAGACCATGGAGTTACAAATGTAGAGAGGGCAATTGCGGAGTCGAATAATATCTTTTTTTATGCCATAGGCGGAGGATTCGATAAGATTCGAGGGATAGGAATAGAGAAGATCAAGGAGTATTGGCAGATGTTTGGGTTGGGCCGGCCAACCGGGGTTGATTTGCCTGGAGAGGGACAGGGACTGTTGCCTGACCCTGAATGGAAAAGAACGGTGAAGAATGAACCGTGGTATCTGGGTGATACTTACCATGTTTCGATCGGCCAGGGAGATCTTCTTGTAACGCCGATGCAGATGCTGAAGATGACAGCGGTGATTGCAAGTGGCGGTAAGTTGATTGAGCCCCAATTAGTTAAAGAGGTAATTAACCACAACGGTGATATTATTCAAGAATTCAAACGTAATGTAGAGCAAGACGGTTTTTTAGACAGTGAGGTTGTGAAAACTATTGCCCGCGGTATGAGGATGACCGTAACGGATGGATCGGCTAGAAGTCTGGCTAGTTTGCCAGTGAGTGTAGCAGGCAAGACTGGAACTGCTCAGTTTTTCAATAATGAAAAAACGCATGCCTGGTTTGAAGCATACGCTCCATTTGAGGATCCGCAGATCGCGATAGTGGTACTGATTGAGGGTGGCGGAGGCGGAAACGAGGTGGCTGTGCCGGTGGCCAGAGAGATTATTGATTACTATTTTTCACGATAGCCTGCGATAATAAACTCTAGAGCCTTGATTCTTGACATTATAATTACTATCTGCGATACTATCCTCAATTGCCATTGGAGCGGGGGCACGAGGACAATAAGATATTGAATAGTTTGCGCGGGGCGCTACCTTGTCACAGATTCGATATCTTATTTTTTAATCGTTCGTTTTTATAAAGTCAGCGCAATAATAACACAAGGAACAGAGTTGTTAATCGTTGACAACAAATGTTGCTTTTGAGATATTTACACGTTGCTTTCAAGGTTTTAGAAATGTGTAGGAGGTACGATGACTAACGAGATGACAGCTCAGGGACTGGATAATTTAAAGAAGCAACTTGATAAAGTCAGGGCCCAGTTAAAAGAGGTTGCTCAGCGTATCAAGGAAGCCCGGGATCTGGGTGATTTGTCGGAAAATGCGGAGTATATTGAGGCGAAAAATGAACAAGCCTTTCTTTTGGGTAAGGAATATGAGTTAGACCAAAAAATCAAATCTGCACGGGTTGTGCGAAGATGCAGCGGTGATACTGTGACTGTGGGATGCAAGGTCGGTGTTAATAACGGTAAGATGGCGGCAGTTTTTGAGATAGTTGGCTCCGATGAGGCAGATCCACTTAATGGCCGGATTTCTCCCGATTCACCAATAGGGGGAGCTTTATGCGGACATCGGGTGGGTGACAAGATCTCCGTCAAGACTCCAGCTGGTATGTCAGAGTACGTGATCACAAAGATAGATTAATATACAATGCGCTTAATAAACAAAGCCCGACTTGTTAGTCGGGCTTTGTTTATTTCGCAGCCTGGATGTGATATAGTGAGATGAAAGGGGAACTCCCTTTTTTATAAGGATAAGGTGAGAACCCCACCTGTTGCGGTGGGGCTAGAGTGATATACGGCAATGTGCTGAAGGTGGCACAGCCAGACGAGTAAATATTATTACAAATTCTGATTGGCGAGGAGAGCGATGAATCAAACATTGGGAGCTACCGAAAAAGAGCTTATTGAGATAAGAAAGAAGAAATTGGGTCAGATGAAGGGAAAGGGTGTCAGTCCATATCCTTCAAAGTCCCAAAAAGACTATTCAATTTCGGAAATCAGATCTAAGCAGGAAAATCTTATCAGTACCAAGGATCAGGTTACGGTTGCGGGAAGATTGATGAGTATGCGTGGGCATGGCAAGCTGAGTTTTGGCGATGTTCGCGACGAGTCCGGGCGGATTCAGGTCATGTTTAGATACGATACTATGGGCGAGAAGCAATTCTCACTGCTTCATTTGTTTGATCTCGGGGATTTTTTAGAGGTTTCTGGTAGTCTATTCATAACTAAAACAGGAGAGTTAACTATCGAGGCAAGCTCGGTGCGTATGCTGTCCAAAGCGTTACGGCCATTGCCGGAAAAATGGCATGGCTTACGCGATGAAGAAATTCGTTTAAGAAAGCGTTACCTTGATTTTATAATGAATCCGGAGCTTAGAGATTTGTTTGTTAAAAAAGCGAGATTCTGGCAATCCATGCGCGAGTTTTTAGTTGGTAAAGGTTTTTTGGAAGTTGAGACACCGGTGTTAGAGACGACAGCTGGAGGAGCAGACGCGAATCCGTTTATTACTCACCATGATGCACTAGACATCGATGTGTATCTACGGATCTCGATGGGGGAGTTGTGGCAGAAACGCTTGATGGTTGGAGGATTCGAAAAAACCTTCGAAATTGGACGTCAGTTTAGAAATGAGGGTATTAGTCGAGAGCATCTTCAAGATTATACGCAGATTGAATTCTACCTGGCATACGCTAACTATGAAGATACAATGAAGTTGTCTCAGGAGATGTACCGTTATGTAGCCAATCAGACTTTTGGCACATCGAAATTTAAAATTGGTCAATTCGAGGTAGATTTGGATGCCGAGTGGCCAAAGATCGATTATGTCACCATCATCCAGCAACGTTATAATATCAATGTTCTTGAGGCGACAGATGATGCGATTAAGGCAAAGCTGAAAGAGCTGAAAGTTGATTTTGCCCCAAATGATCGAAAGGGCCGGCTAATTGACACATTGTGGAAGCAGATCAGGAAAGAGATCGGAGGACCGGCATTCTTGGTTAACCATCCTGTCGAGGTGTCCCCTCTAGCCAAAAGAAAAGATGATGATCCAAGATTGGTGGAGCGTTTCCAAATTATTATCGCTGGCTCGGAGATGGGAAATGGTTACAGCGAGTTAAATGATCCCGAGGATCAGGCACAACGCTTTTTGGAACAGGCCGAAATGAGGGCCGAGGGTGACACTGAGGCTCAGATGCATGATCGTGATTTTGTAGAAGCTTTGGAGTATGGAATGCCGCCAACGAGTGGGTTTGGCATATCGGAAAGACTTTTCTCTTTTCTGGTTGACAAACCGATTCGCGAAGCTGTGATGTTTCCGTTGATGCGGCCGCACGAATCGAACGACAAGCCGTCGGAATAGTTCCTTAACCTAATGGAGCAATAAGATGTTAGATATAAAATTTATACGTGAAAATCCTGAATTGGTTAAAGAAAACAGTAAAAACCGTTTGGCTAACGTTGATATTGACGAATTACTTCGTTTGGATAAGCAGCGTCGAGAGATGGAAACGAAGATAGGTGAATTACGGGCAGAAAGAAACATCGGGTCTAAGGGCAAGCCGACTCCAGGGGAGATTGTTAAGATGCGCAAAATTGGCGATGAGATTGCCAAACTGGAGAAGGAGATCGAACCGATTAGCCAGCGGTATCGCGAGTTACTGTTGGCGGTGCCAAACTTAACGCATCCGGAAGTTAAGGTAAGTCTAGATGAGACAGATAACCCTGTGATGAGTACATTTATGGGGCCGGCAAATTTTGAGTTTGTTCCACAAGATCATGTTCAAATTGCCGAGAGGTTAGACCTAATCGATTTTGATAGAGCCACGAAGGTTGCTGGGGCTAAGTTTTATTATTTAAAAAACGAACTGGCAATTATTGAACAAGCGTTAATTAGTTATGCTTTTCGGGTGGCGATGTCACATGGTTTCGTGCCGTTTTCAACCCCAGATCTGGCTAAACGTGAAGTGCTTGAAGGGTTGGGATTTAATCCTCGAGGTGAGTCAACTCAAATCTATAGTATTGAAAATTCGGACTTGAGCTTAATTGGTACTGCCGAGATTACAATGGGCGGTTACCATATGAATGAGATTTTGGATGAATCAGAATTACCGAAAAAGTATGTAGCAGTTTCTCACTGTTTTAGAACCGAGGCGGGGAGTTATTCAAAGTTTTCTAAAGGAATATTCCGAGTCCACCAGTTTACTAAGGTAGAGATGTTTATGTATACCAAGCCTGAAGACTCGGAGTCAGCTCACCAGGAAATGTTGGCGATCGAGAAGGAGATTTTTGAGGGTTTAAAGATACCGTTTAGGGTTATTGATCATTGCACGGCCGATCTTGGAACACCGTCATATCGCACCTTTGATCTTGAGGCTTGGATGCCTGGCAAACCAAGTGCCGGGGGAGAGATGGGCGATTGGGCGGAGATTACCTCAACGTCAAACTGCACGGATTTCCAGTCGCGAGGATTAAATATTAGGTATAAGGATGGCGCGGGTGCGAAATCGTTGGTTCATACATTAAATGGTACTGCTATTGCTATGCCGCGGGCAATTATTGCAATCCTAGAGAACTATCAGCAAAAAGACGGGAGTGTTGTTGTGCCTGAAGTGCTCCGGTCTTACGCGGGCATCGACAAAATTAAGCGGTAAGTTGTAGTATCGGAGAGGAGTGAAATATGAAGATTAGTATTCGTACCAAAGGGATTGATCTGTCAGCTAAGGATAGGACACAGGTGGAGAAAAGGATTTCCCGGCTTAAGAAGTATTTTGATGACGAGGCGGCAACTGTTGATGTGTACTTTATTCAGGAGTCTGGAGAGGGTGGTAACAAGAAGGCTGATATTGGCGTACACCTAAATGCAGTGATGGGAAAAGAGAAGTTTTTTATTGAAGAAGTTGACGATCAGCCTATGCGGGCGTTCGCGTTTGCTTACCATCGCTTTAAGCGTATAATAGAACGTTACCATCGTCGGAAGGTTGACGAGGCCACTAAGCCTGCCGGAAAGCTGGATTCGCTTTTTCGGATGGTTAGAAGGTCGCGTTAAGATTTGATGTAATGTAAGTATTGTAAGGAGGTGGAGGTGTCTGAGGATTCGCTAACTTCAACTGAGAATATTAATATAAAGTATCTGGAAGAGGGCGTAGTGGTTGATGGCGAGAGGTTCGATTCACTTCAAGATTATTTCCGATTTAGAGAAGAACAGTATAAAAACCGGTCAGCCGGGACGACGGATAGCGAGGCAGGAAACTAAGAGAGATCCGATATGGCTTGCGGCGTCCGGAACTACCTAGAAAGAGAGTGGTATAGATGTCAATTATTAACCGACTGCTTGGAAACCCCAACAATCGTGTGCTAAAGGCCTTGGAAAGCAAGGTTGATATAATTAACGATTACGAGACCGTAATTCTTAAGTTGACCGATGAGGAACTCAAAGGTAAGACTGAGGAGTTCAAACAAAAACTGTCTGAGGCGAATGGTGATGCAGGGCGAGAAAGTGCTCTTCTGGACGAGATTATGCCAGAGGCTTTTGCCGTGGTGCGCGAAGCGATGCGTAGAGTGTGGGGAGAGCGTCACTTCGACGTTCAACTGATGGGCGGTTTGGTGTTGCATCAAGGTAAGATTGCTGAAATGAGAACTGGCGAGGGCAAGACAATTGTGGCGGCTCTACCGTTGTACCTAAATGCGTTAACTGGCAAAGGGGTTCACTTAGTTACAGTTAACGATTACTTGTCTAGACATCAAGGAGAGGGTATGGGTGAAGTTTATCATTTCCTTGGCCTGTCGACAGGAATTATTCAGGGTAATCACCAAACTTTCCGCTTCGTAAAAAACACAAATTATAAGCACTACTCTCAGGTAGATGGAAGCAATCTCGAGCCTTGCTCGCGACAAGAAGCTTATGCATGTGACATTACATATGGCACCAACAATGAATACGGTTTTGATTACCTTCGAGACAATATGATTTTCCGTACTGGTGATGCTTCTCAGCGGTCGTTGTACTATGCAATTGTCGATGAGGTGGACTCAATACTAATTGATGAGGCTAGGACGCCTTTAATTATTTCGGCTCCGGCAGCTGAGTCAACTTCGCTATATCAGCAATTTGCTGCTCTTGTGCCTCGATTAAATGAGGGGGAGGACTACACTATCGATGAGAAAGATCGTGTGACGACTCTCACTGATACTGGTATTCAGAAAATGGAGAAGATGTTGGGCATAAAGAACATCTACGAGGCCGATGGAATTTCGATGGTGCACCATCTGGAAGAAGCACTCAAGGCTCACACTCTATTTAAGAAAGATCGAGACTACATTGTTAAAGAGGGTGAGATTATTATTGTTGATGAATTTACCGGTCGTTTGATGCACGGGCGCCGGTATTCTGAGGGTTTGCATCAGGCTATCGAGGCAAAAGAGGGAGTTGAAGTACGTCAGGAATCTCAAACCTTGGCAACTATTTCATTCCAGAACTTTTTCCGGATGTACGAGAAATTAGCCGGCATGACAGGCACAGCCGCCACTGAAGCTGAAGAGTTTTACAAGATTTACAAACTGGATGTTGTAGAGATTCCAACGAATAAACCGGTGGTTCGTGCCGATCATTCCGATAAGATCTACAAGACAGAAAAAGCTAAGTTGTCGGCAGTGGTTGAGGATGCTAAGGAGTGCCAGGAGCGTGGGCAGCCAGTCTTAATTGGTACCGTCTCGGTGGAGAAAAACGAGATCATGTCTCAGCTACTGGATCGTGCCGGAGTGAAGCACGAGGTTTTAAACGCTAAGAATCACGAACGTGAAGCTAAAATTATTGCTTTGGCCGGTCAAAAAGGGGCAGTAACAGTGGCAACTAATATGGCCGGTAGAGGTACTGATATCAAGTTGGGCGAGGGTGTGGTTGAGCTGGGAGGCTTGCGGGTGATTGGCACATCCAGGCATGAAGCCCGACGAATCTACAACCAGTTGCGTGGTCGAGCTGGGCGCCAGGGAGATCCCGGGTCATCACAATTCTACGTGTCTTTGGAAGACGATTTAATGCGAATATTCGGTGGCGACAGAATTAAAAATCTGATGAATACGCTTGGTTTGCCCGATGATGTACCAATTGAGAATGCGCTGATCAATAGGTCAATTGAGTCGGCTCAGAGAAAAGTTGAAGGACATAACTTCGATGTTAGGAAGCACCTGGTTGAATACGATGATGTAATGAACAAACACCGCGAGGTAATCTATCGTAAGCGCCGCCAGATACTGGAGCGGAGTGAGGGTTTCGCAACAAGGCCGGAATACGATGAGTACGGTGAGGAGATTCCGCCTAAAACCCTCAAAGAGGAAATCCTGGAGATTGTGGATGAGGAGATTGAGGGTGTATTAATGTTGCATAGCGAGGATGAAGATAAGGCAAGGGCGGATCTGTCAGCAGTTTTTGGTGGTGCGGAGATAAGGTCACTCGATTTCGAGGAGATTTCGGCATTGGCAAATGAGCTGTACGAGGCAAAAGAAAAACAATATGGTTCGCCGGCGATGCGCGAAATTGAAAAAGCTGTTTATTTACGGACCATTGATATGTTGTGGATTGAACATTTAACAACGATCGATGAGCTGCGGACAGGAATTGGACTTAGGGGTTATGGACAGAGGGATCCGTTGGTTGAATATAAGCAGGAAGCATTTCGGTTGTTCCAATCACTTTTACGTCAGATCGAATCAACCCTAGCCCGAACGATATTTAAGGTTGAGGTGAAAACCGAGACACAACAACCAATGCAACGTCCGCTGGAATATCATGCTGCTGAAGAAAATGAAATCGGTGACGTCGATGAGGAAGCTGAGGAAATTGAGCGAGAAGCAAGAGAGTTGCAGAAGTTGGCACATCAGCAGGAAGAGAAAAAACTTACCAGTGAGAACACAGGAGTGACAACTACAGTGCGGTACGGTGGTAAAACTGTTTATGAACGAATGAAAGAAGCTTCAGTTGGCGAGGTTTCGACCGTGAAGGGCAACAAGAAGCCGGGCAGGAATGATCCGTGTCCTTGTGGATCAGGATTAAAGTATAAAAAATGCCACGGTCGATAAAAGCTAGTAAGCAAGAAAGATCAATGCGCTGATTACGAGGCAAGGGAGTGGTTGGCCGCTACTTGTGGTAGACTGAGGCGGAGATTTTATGAAGATTAACATTGGTTCGACAAACAGGGCAAAAGTGGAAGCACTGAAGGAGATTATTGAGGATTATCCTCTGTTGCGGGGCGCAGAAGTTTTTGCAGTTGAGGTTTTGTCAGGCGTGTCAGATCAGCCAAAATCCATAGATGAGACGGTTGCGGGAGCTATTAATCGTGCCAGAAAGGTGTTTAGTGATTGCCTGTATAGTGTCGGGTTGGAGTCTGGTTTGATGGCAGTGCCGGGCACAAAAACGGGCTTCATGGATGTGTGTGTTTGTGCGATCTATGATGGTAAAGAGTGTCATCTTGGTTTATCTTCGGCTTGGGAGGCGCCAAAAGCGGTAACGAACTATATGTTAAACGAAGGTCTTGATATGACGCAGGCAGCTCTAAAGGCTGGCCTGACTGATAACCCCCAGGTGGGTAAAGCAGAGGGACTGGTGGGGATTATGACAAAAGGTCGGTTAACACGAAAGTCCTATACTCAGGAAGCTATCCGAACCGCGCTAATACACTTGGATAATTGAAAAGGGTTTGATGGGCAGAGATGGTAGTAATTGAAAAGAAAATTTGGCCAGAATATTTTGAAGCAGTTTCTTCTGGAAAAAAGAAGTATGAATTGAGGCTGAATGACTTTGATATCAATGAAGGCGACACATTGGCATTGAGGGAGTGGGATCCAGCAACCGGGGAATATACCGGCAGAAAAACCGAGAAGCGGGTGACCTACGTTGGAAGGTTTAAGGTTAACCAGCTATTTTGGCCGAGAGAAGAGATAGAGCAGAAGGGAATACAAATTGTTTCACTTGAATGATCGGATGTTAAGTACGGCGCTGTCTGCTAGATTGTGATGATGGTAAGGGTTTGTATTATTACATACAAAGAGGAAATGGAGGAAATGTGAGGGCGGGTAATAAAGCACTACTAAT
>JAKJEK010000117.1 GCA_022705465.1 Patescibacteria group bacterium
ACCGATCCCCTTCACTTTTTGAATCTCCTCTACGGTTTTAAACCCGCCATTGCTGGTACGATACTCAACGATTCTTTCTGCATACACCGGCCCAATTCCCGGCAAGCGATCCAACTCTGCAACCGAAGCAGTATTGATATTAATCTTACCCGCAACCCGCTGAGTCAACCCAGTAGTTGCGCCTTTAATCTGCCCACTTGCAACACTCTGTCCAACCGGCGAAACAGCATCCTCCCGTACCAACGCCTCACTTTCCACTGTCGCCAAACTATCCCTTATTGTCGTGTCTTGCGATATTGTGGCGCTCCTCTGTTCCAACTCTGCCACCCGCCGCTCCAACATCGCAATCCGTTCATCATCTGGCAATTGTGCCTGAATTTCACGATAATACAGTATTCCAGCGCCAACCAATATTAGCAAAACAATAATACCGCCTATCCATAAACGGTACTGCTCAACGAGCCGGCCAAATTCAAACCGATCCTCTTGCATTCGGTTCCTTTCGGCTCATTCAAAATGCTTGCTCGCTTCAAACACCTCAAAACGCTGTTTCAGCGATGAATATTGACTGAGCGTCCGATCTTCTTCTATCACCCGTGCAGCGGCCTCACTGGCTTTCTCGATAAGTATTCTATCGGAAAACGAAGCCATTTTCAACTCGATTTGTCCTGATTGCAAAGTTCCAAACATATCACCCGGCCCTCGAGTCTCCAAATCAATCTCTGCCAAACGAAATCCGTCGGCCACACTCTCGAGACTGTTTAGCCTGCGCAAAGCTAACGGTGACCGCGTGTTAGAAAACAGAAAACAAAATGATTGGTGCTCACCCCTGCCCACCCTGCCGCGAAACTGATGAATCTGGGCCAGACCAAACCGTTCCGCGTCCTCAATCATCATCACACTAGCATTAGGCACATCAATACCCACTTCGATCACCGATGTGCTAACCAAGATGTGATACTTTCCGGCGTAGTAGTCTACTAAAATTTCATCCTTCTCCTTTGGCTTCATTTTTCCGTGCAGCATTGCCACCCGAAATTCTGGGAAAATTTCCTTACTCAGTCGCTCATACTCTTTCACAACCGATTTTTTGTCCAGTCCAAATAAATCCGTTACGACCTTGTCCTCATCTTCCTTCTCCTCAATTAGCGGGCATATTACAAAAACCTGTCTCCCAGCTTGAATCTGTTTCCTGATAAATTCGTACGCCTTATCACGATTGTGCGGTTCAACATACCTGGTCTTAATCTCTTTACGGTTTTTCGGCTTCTCCTGAATTAACGATAAATCCAAATCGCCAAACAGCGCCAAATGCAGTGTCCGTGGTATCGGCGTCGCCGTCATGCTTAAAAAATGAGGCTTATGTAAGTCTTTGTCCGATGATGACCCCATTAATCCTGTTAATGCCGCTCTCTGCGCCACCCCAAACCTGTGCTGCTCATCAACAATAACTAAGCTTAAATCCTCAAACTCCACATTCTTTTGCAACAAAGCATGTGTTCCAATCACAATTTGGGCCCCCAGCACCCGGTCTTTATCCAATTTCTTTTCGGCATCAGGCCCGCCTAGATTATTGACTCTTTTAAAATTCGCGGTTAGTAAACCAATCGATACTTTCGGAAAACGTCCGAACAACTTCTGGAAAGATTCATAATGCTGAGTTGCTAATACTTCGGTCGGCGCCATCACTACCACTCTCCCACCACTCTGGATTACCGCATATGATGCGATTGCTGCCACTGCAGTCTTACCACTTCCTACATCACCATTTAAAAGTCGATTCATTGGCACATCTCGCTGCATATCCTTGATAATCTGCCAGGATGACTTATGCTGATCACCCGTCAGTTCAAAAGGCAACGAATCAACAAAGCCCTTAACTTGATCCTCGCTCGTCGTTATTGCTTTTGCTTTTTGGTAATTTCGATTTTCTTTGGCAATGTGTGCTCTTAGTGAAATTAAAAACAGCTCATCAAACGCCAATCGCTCCCTGGCCTTCTCCAGTGTCTCCATGTCTTTCGGAAAGTGAATTTGCGATACCGCCGATACCAAATCCAGTAATTGATATTTTGCCTTAATTTCTACTGGTAAAAAATCTTCAAGAGAAGAAATCACAGGCTTCAAACCAGCAACCAATTTGTTAATATAACCGCTGCTGATTCCATTTGTCTCCGGATAAATTGGGACAATCATTGGCTGTCTCACCCGACTCGGAGACTCCATGACTAGCTCCTGAGTAAACGTGCTATAGGCCACCTTGCCGTGCAGTATCCACTCACTTCCAGGCTTTAGATACTGTTTTAAAAACGGCTGATTAAACCACACCACCTTAATTGTGCCGGTTTCATCCGCCACCATCACCTCAGTTATCCTCATGCGCTGTCTGGAGGTTAATTTATTAGCAACCCCCAATATTTTTCCCCGAATCGTCTGGTAATTTTGTCCGGGTTCTCCATTGCTCCATGAAACATCCCTGTTTAACTGTGCAATTGGCGTAACATGGGTATAATCCTCATATCGCCGCGGCCAATAAAAAACCAGGTCGCGCACTACCTCAATGCCCAACTTATGCAATTTTCCGGCTAGCTTCGGCCCCACCCCCTTCAGATACTGTATTTTGTCCTCTAACGTAATCTCCATGCACTCACTATTAAAGCAAAATGATCAATAAAAAAGAAGCCAGCCCCTACCGCTCCGGCGGAGGCTGGCAATTGTTACTCTATCCTTATCTTACCGTCGCTACCGATTGTAGCTACGGTCCGTCTGGTCCGATAGGACACATGGCGCAAATCATGACCAACGCCCCTGTCGATCTCAACACCAGGCAGACGTGTGATTGGTGTTCCTGGTAACGAAAAAGTCAAGTCACTTCGACCCCTTCGCGAATCTCCAGGACCACACGGCATACCCGGAATCGAGATAATGACGCCCTTGCCCATCTGATCCCCC
>JAKJEK010000118.1 GCA_022705465.1 Patescibacteria group bacterium
CGAGGGCGTACAACTTGTTGGTTAAGGGTGAAGGAAATTGTTTCGAGTCGTCAAGAGCGGCCTTTACTTCGTCCTATTCTGTCGGCACAACTGATGAATTTATTGAGCCGAGGTTTATTGCCAGCAAGACACAGCAAAAGGTTACAGTGGAAGACAACGACGCAGTTATTATCTTTAATTTTCGCAGCGACAGGGTGAAGGAGCTGATCAGGGCATTTTTGGATGAGAAGATCGAGGCATTTCCCGATAGAAAGAGGTTAAACAACCTTTACTTGGCATCGTTTGTTATCTATGACGACCATCTCTTGTCAAAACAGGTGTTTTCCCCCGAGATGGTTGAGGAACCAATCGGCAAGGTTTGGTCGGAGCATGGTTTAAAGCAATTCCATATCGCTGAAACAGAAAAATACCCACACGTAACGTATTTTATTAATGGGGGTGTGGAAAAGCCGTATAGTGGCGAGGATAGACTAATGATTCCTTCGCCACGCAACACAAAGACTTACGACTATATTCCACAAATGAGTGCGGAGAAGATAACATCTTCACTAATTAAAGCAATTAAATCGAATTTATACGATCGATTTATCGTCAATTATGCGAATCCAGATATGGTGGGACACACGGGTAACTTGAGCGCAACTGTGCAAGCCGTAGAATGTGTTGATACATGCCTGGGTCGTCTGTTGGGAGAGATTACGGAAAAAAATGGACTAGCATTTATAACGGCCGATCATGGCAATGCCGAACAGATGGTTAATCCGGCGACCGGAGAGGCTCATACTGAGCACACTACAAATCCAGTTCCATTCATAATCGTAGGAAATCAAAGCGAGCTGAAGAACATTAAGCTGGAAAGTAATGGAATTCTGGCCTCCATAACGCCAACGATCCTAGATATGACAAACATGGCAAAGCCGTCGCAGATGAGAAATTCGTCTCTAATTATTCGAGACAACATTCGAGGGAATAATGCAGCAGGTTAATTCATTAACATTATTGGTAGTGGATGGGATAGGGCTTTCCTCGTCATCGCAAGGAAATGCTTTGTTGGCTGCTAATCCGGCCAATTTTTCCCGTTTCTGGCAGGAGTATCCGCATGCAGCTCTACGTACGGTCGGTAAGGGCATGAGTCAGGAGGGATACTGCAGTAATCCTGAAGTGTCATATGCGCTAATGAACGACGGTAACTTATGTTTACCAAACCTGGATACAATAGATCGTGCTATCAAAGACGGATCATTATATTCAAATAAAGTACTGACTGGCGCGTTTGAATACGCAAAAAATCATTTCGCGTCCGTGCATCTTGTTGGCACGATCTCAAATAATCGTTACGAAAGCAGTCTGGAGCATCTAGAATCGTTGATGGAGATGTCGGAGAGAATGAAGTTCTATCAAGTTTATTTGCATCTGATCCTGGATGGATTTGAGGGCGATGGTAGAGATGTATTACCGGTGATTGAACGGATTGAAAAGAAGCTATTAAAATCAAATATCGGCAAGATAGTTAGTTATATTGGGTCAAACCATATTGGTAACACAAGGAATAAGCAAAGTATTCTGTTGCGGCTACTTACAGAGAGGCGTGGCGAATCGGGTATTTCAGGAGAACAACTGCTGTTGCGCCATGGGTTTGATGTTAAAAACCTTTCACCGTCGTGTATTATTTCCCGGGGGATGGCTAAGGGTGGCGTGTCGGATTTTGATGTAGTAATTTTTTTCAGTCATTTATTAGATCGTTGTGAGAGTGCGGCCACTGCGTTAATTGATAGAAGCTATTCATCCCTGCCCAAGATGGTCAAAGTCGTTACTCTCGTGCCGCCAAGGGACGCCAATCATCCCAAGCTAAATGTAGCTCTCGAACAAGAGTACTCAAATACGCTAATAGATCGCGTTGTAGCACACGGGATGAAAACGGCGGTGATATCGGAAAGTAGCAGAATGATTTCGTTGAGTCGATACTTAATCGGTTTGAATGGCAAGGTTCCTGAAAGCATCGAGTTCTTTTCGGCTGATTTTTCAACAAAAAAATATTATAAAGATTGTCAGAAGACCGCCATGCAAATCATTAATTCGTGGGCAAGATTGATCAAAAACCAATTTAAGGGGTTAATCATTGTTGATCTGCCATGTGTTGATGTTGTGTCGCGGTTAGGTGGGTTTAAGGATACGGTTACAGCTTTGCAGTTTGTTGATTCGCTTCTGCCTCAATTTGAGAAGACGATATTATCTTCAGGTAACGCGGCAATCTTTACATCGAATTACGGGCGAATCGAAAACTTGTCGGCTTCAAACGGTTCAGGACTGAAGGTTGCGACATCAAACCCTGTACCGATGGTGCTTATCTCAGACGAAAAGATTCATGCGCAAAAGACAAAAGTGAGCTTAGCGAGTCAGATTATGACCGATTTGCTGAACGTTAAACATGATCTTTCGGATTTGCCGGTCATAATTGAGAAGGTTCTGGACATCGACACAACAAAAAGTGCGGCGAAACACTAGCGGGTTTGTTGACCTGCGGATAGTTTTTCGATATACTGTTCACTGCGAACGTTAGAGCATTATATCGATGGGCCTGTAGCTTAGTTGGTAGAGCGCCTCCATGGCATGGAGGAGGTCAGGAGTTCAAGTCTCCTCAGGTCCACCAATAATAAAGACAGTCTAGTGCGGTCTTTTTTTGTTATAACCAAAGTGGAGCGTAAACCCGCATATTGTTTCATGTGTTTTGCCCATAAGTGATCAAGTGTAGAAATGATAAAAGAGAATTGCTTATTTCTATGATACGAGGGTTTGAAAACAAGTTATTTTGGTATATCTTGAGGGTGGCGGACCCTGGGGCCATTCTGATGCAATGGCGAGGAGGGATATGTTCAGGCTTGGATACATCTTTCTGCTAATCGCGCTCAGCCTGGTGG
>JAKJEK010000119.1 GCA_022705465.1 Patescibacteria group bacterium
AGGGAATAAAGGGTAATGCCATTAGATAATACGCAAAGTGATACTCAGGGTACTACAGTGCCTGTTGCACTAGGTCAATCAGGCAATTCTGGTATTGCCAAATCTGCTGCTGCCAGTCCATGGGAAGAAGATATTGATGTTCCAGAGACACCATCGGGTAAAGTCCCAACAGTGATTGGCAGCCTGGACGACGATAGTCGCGAAACTCATGAAGTAGAAACAAAAGCATTTTCAGTGCCGGAAAATGTGGAGGAAAAGGTTGGTCAGAAATTACCTGCTGAACAATACATTAACAACAATATGCCTAATTCGACAGATTCAGCGGCATCAATTCCACAGACGCCAACTTCGGTTCTACCAGTTAAATTGCCGAGTGCCGGTGATAGTGCTCCAGCGGTTACTCAGCAATCTGTTCCAGTTCAAAATATGGATGGAGCAATGCCGATTAAGCCAATCGACACAATCCGACCTTTAGCTCAGGTCCAGGTTCAACCTAACGCCAATCCTGTTGTTTCGGCCAATCAAACACAAGCACCGGTTGCCGTATCTGCACCAGCAGCAAATTCGTTGCAGCCAGCACCCTCGGTGCAACAGCCACCTACCGAGAATAAAGTAGTTTCCGCTAAAGACAATCTGGTGAGTATGCTACGGCACGCCCATAAGGAAGGTGCACCAGCAGGTGCGGTGGAAACCAAGGCAAATCAATTGGCCCAAGTGTTACCAGGATCAACGCAAGGCAATATGTCGATGCCGGCAAATGCTATTCCCAATAAGCTATCGACCCGAGGATCTAAGATAAAAACAGTTGTGTTGTTGGCGTCGGCATCTATGATAGCAGCTATGTTTGTGTCGGCGATGTTAACTGAGAGAGGGATGATATCGGTAGGAGTGGAGAGGCTCTACGGTTCAATTGGATTGGAGCGATTTTGGGGCGGGCTGCCGCGCAATTCAGAGGGAGCATTAATGTATGCTTCATCAGTTATGCGTGAACATCAAAATTACAAGGTAAGGGGGATAATAAATGTGACGGCTGACGGTTCAATTAAGTCGCCAGTGACAGCACCGCTATTTCCTTCTACGCAAAAGGATGAAGTGAATACAAGCATGACACCGTTTAATGTGCTGGAAATTGTTACAGCAGCGACAACAAGCACAAATGCCAGTAGTTATGAATCCTCAGGTTTTTATGACAGTACAAGCGACTATGATTGGTATTCGAGTTATGATGATTATAATAGTTTTTATGGTGATGGCACCCAGTCGGGTAGTTCTAGTGGTTCAAGCCGGAATACAACGGATGACTTCGATGATGGTCAGTCGCAACAGAATCAGCCAGGATATCAATATCAGGAGTCGACAGTCAAGCAATTTGAGATTGACGTGGCGGCAGTATTTGGCGAGCAGGGGAGCGAAAGTGCATTAACGGTCAGAAAAATATCAGGTACTCAAAATATCGATATTAAGCATAAGGATAATAAAATTTGGGTTAAAAATGATTTGGGCGTAAAACATTTAACAACCCCTTCAAATAAATGGATTGAATACGTACTGACAAAAATGCCGGGCGAGGCGGTGCAACAATCGTTCTTTTCAATCGTTGATGGTCAAGGGTTCGTGGTACGCGGAAAGAGAATTGGAAATGAGAAGGTGGGAAATGAACGTGCTTATCGTTATAAAATCGATAAATTGGAGGTGGGCAATGCCCTAACACATCTGGGCATTAAGTCGTCTTCGATACAAAACATATCTGGCGATGTCTGGATTGGAATTCAGGACAAGCTGATCAAGAAGGTGAAGCTGAAAATCGCTACTTCGCCTTCTTCGGCGATTTCTCTGATTGATCTTGATTTAGAATTTTTTGATTATGATATTTCCAATGCCGTAGCATCTCCTGATCCATCAGTAATCGCGAAGCCTGGAGACGAAGCTACACCAAGTGCACCAGCGACTGATTCGGGAGATACTAATACGGGAACAACGCCCGCGGTACCAGCTACATCGCCTGATGACAATCGCAAAGGTGATTTAAGTAAGATTAAAGAAGCGTTGGAAAAGTATAAGAGTGAGAAGGGAGCATATCCAGTAGCGAAAGAGATGATTAAAACAAGTACTTCCAATAATATTCTACAAACGTTCCTGGTGCCCGATTATATTACGGCACTACCTAGTGAACCGAAGGGCGATCAGGGATGGTTTTACGGTTATAAGTCGGATGGTTACTCTTTTACGCTTACGGCCAGGCTGGAAAATACAACCGACAGCCAGGGTAAATGGGTGAATGGAATTTTTCTCTATTATCTGTATAATAAGTAGTGAATTATTGTGTTTGGTTATGAGCAAACGGTAAAACAGAAAGGATCTGTATGACTCTTTGGGTACTTCTTGGGGTTATTGTTTTATTGGCAATATTTGTAATCGGGATGTACAACCGGTTAGTAAGTATGAATGTGAGGGTTGATGAGGCATGGAGTGATATCGATGTACAGTTGAAGCGTCGGTATGATTTAATTCCCAACCTGGTAGAAACAGTAAAGGGTTATGCCAAGCATGAGAAACAGCTATTGGAAGAGGTAACAAAGGCCAGGGCAGAAGCAATTCACGCCAAGGGAATACAGTCCCAATCTGAAGCAGAAAATCATATTACGCAGGCATTGCGTTCGGTTTTTGCGGTAGCGGAGTCTTATCCTGATTTGAAGGCAAATCAGAATTTTGCCCAGCTGCAAACAGAGTTATCGGATACGGAAAATAAAATCCAGGCAGCCCGGAGATTTTACAATGGCAATGTTCGTGATATGAATATTGCTGTCCAAAGTTTCCCCACCAATGTTATTGCGAATATGTTTGGGTTTAAAAAACGCGATCTCTTTGAGCTAGAAGAAGAAGCGGCCAAGGAACCGGTAAAAGTATCTT
>JAKJEK010000010.1 GCA_022705465.1 Patescibacteria group bacterium
GGCAATAAGATTGGATTGTACGTACTGGCTTTATTTGCCCTTTATCCGGATATAATTGCACATGGTCGTCTTGTCACCACCGATATTGCCGCTGCGTTTGGTTATATTATTACCATGTACTACTTTGATAAAGCGCTAACCCAGAAAACGTTTAAGTATATTGTGTACGCTGCGATTGCGTTTGGTGTTGCCCAATTGCTAAAATTTTCGGCATTTTTACTATTTGGCGCTCTACTATTCCTGGTCTTTATCCGTGCCTATATTGAGAGGCATGATGGTTTTAGTAAGCAACTATGGCAATATCTGAAGGCTTATTTCCTGGTCTGCATACTATCTATCATCGTAGTATGGATCGCATACATTCCCTTTGTTTGGAATACGCCAACAGGTATTGAACATGAGGTAATCGATAGAAATATCACGATGGAGCCAAGCCGGGAATGGATACGCAATGGCCTCCATGTCCTAGAAAATAATGTGGTTACACGAGCACTCGGCCATTATCTGCTGGGAGTAGCCCTGGTGATCTACCGAGTAGAGGGCGGCAATGCAACGTTTCTTATGGGCCAGATTGCAGAGAAAAGTATCCAATGGTTCTTCCCTATTGCCTGGTTTTATAAAACTCCATTAACCATCATTGCTCTATTGTCGATGGCTTTCGGCGTAATTGCAATCAAACGATTTGGCAGCCGAAGCGAGGCCTCGAGAGTTTGGGCGCTTCTGATTCCTTTCGCAATTTACTGGGCCTTCACCCTGAAAGGATCTCTTAATATTGGCATTCGCCACCTAATTCCAACTATCCCGTTTGTTCTTATGCTAATCGGTTATGCAATTTACCGTATTAATATGAAACCTTGGAAGTGGGGCGTGCTATTGTTACTACTGGGCTTCCAGATATATCATACTCTGTCATACTATCCAGGTTTTATTGGGTACTTTAACAACCTAGTACCTCGAGATGAACGCCACAACTATTTAGTCGATTCTTCGCTCGACTGGGGTCAGGATCTACTGCGACTAAAACAATATATCGAAGCCAACGACATTAAAGAAATTAAAATCGATTATTTCGGCGGTTCTGTGCCATCATATTACATCCCACAGAGTACGCCCTGGCACAGTCAGTACGGACCAACGACGGGTTGGCTCGCAATATCTGCCACGTTTTACCAGTCATCTAAACTATACGGTCCTAAAGAAGGAAAATGGTCATACCAATGGTTGGATGACCACGAACCTAAGGCGATTATTGGGGGCTCAATCCTGGTTTTTAACATCTCTGAGGAAGATTTAGAGAGAAGGCCTCCGGTCTCACCGTATCCGATTACATTTATTGATTCACCAGCTAAGACGCAGGAAGAAAAAGAAAGGAAAATTGAACTATGAAAGAGGATGAGATATATCTCTCGATTGTCATTCCTGCCTACAAGGAAGAGGAGCGCATTCACCTGATTCTCGATGCCATCTCCACCTATCAGAAGCATCACGACTTTGCGATAGAGACAATCGTTGTAGTTGACGGATCACCAGACAACACTGCTGCCACTGCCCTGAAGTATGAGAACAAATTACCTAATTTGACGGTCATTGATCGCAAAGAGAACCATGGTAAAGGCTATTCAGTTAAAGAGGGCGTACTGAAAGCAAAGGGGAAATACGTCTTATTCGCTGACGCCGATAATTCAACACCGGTTGAGCAAGCCGACAAATTACTGGAATTCGCAGAAAGTTATGATGTAGTAATTGGCTCAAGATACTGCCCCAATGGCAAGCTAGCACGACCCCAGCCAATCCACCGTATTATTGGTAGCCGAGTGCTAAATATGATCATCCAGGCACTGGCCATAGCAGGTATCAGAGACACGCAATGCGGTTTTAAACTATTCGAATCCAAAGTGGCAAAGGAAGTGTTTAAGCGCCAAACATTTGAACGTTTCTCGTTCGATATTGAACTGCTAGCGATAGCAAAGCGACTGGGTTATTCGATAAAGGAAGTCGGAATAACGTGGTACGACAATCCCCACTCAACTGTCAATCCAATCAAAGACGGACTGAGAATGATTCGTGATGCCTGGCAGGTACGAAAAAACATAGTTGCCGGCCTCTACAGGTAGCACACCATCTATCATTGAGTTCTTAGATGATTAGCATGGCATCACCGTAGGAATAGAAACGGTATTGTTTTGATATCGCTTCTTTGTATGCCCGCATAATGTTGGAGTGACCGGCTAGTGCCGAAACAAGCAATAGAAGGGTGGACTTTGGTAAGTGAAAATTGGTTATTAAGCCATCGATACATTTGAAATTATAGCCTGGAGTAATAAATATATTGGTCCACCCCTGCAGCGCGAATGCGTGTGGATTCTTGTCCATCTCAGCAAATAGGTGTTCTAAAACCCTGGTGGTAGTGGTACCCACCGCGATAATCCGCCGACCTGCTTCTTTGGCACGCAAGATAGTATTAAGCGACGAAGCATCTACATGGTAAAACTCTGAGTGCATGACGTGTTGGTCAATACTGTCTTTGATAGGAGCAAAAGTGCCATAACCGACATGGAGGGTAAGAAAAACTGTCTCAATATTTTTCTGTTTTAAATCGAGTAAAAGACGTTCAGTGAAATGTAGACCGGCTGTTGGTGCGGCAACACTTCCGGGGGTGGAAGCGTACACTGTCTGGTAGTTATCTTTGTCATGCTCAGATGGCTGAACTAAGCCCGTAGCTGATTCCCGACGTTTGCGAACAATATATGGTGGAAGCGGCACCTGTCCAATCCTGTCGATTTCTTTCATGAAGTGAGCGCCTATCATATTAAATCGAACCAGATAGTGTCCCGCTCTCTTGTCCTCTACCGCTGCCTCCAAAGGAGAGTCATCAAAGATTATTCGATTTGCTTGCGTTATTTTTTTTCCAATTACCCGCCACAAGCCAGGCTCAACCTCATACTCTAACAACAACTCAACTTGGCCTCCGGTCATCTCTTTCCTCCCGATGAGCCGCGCCGGAATAACTTTTGAATTGTTCATAACCAAAACATCGCCTGGTGTTAAGTGTTCGGCAATGTCACTAAACCGGCGGTGCATAATTTGGCCGGTTTGGCGGTCCAATACCAAAAGCCTCGCTTGATCACGAGGCTCTATCGCTCGGTCAGCAATCAGTTCGGGTGGCAGGTGGTAATCAATATCGCTTAATTGCACTGATGAGTTTCGCACTAATAATAAATTTAACTATTAACTATACACAAATAGTTCCGTTTTGAAAAGGCCGGAAGGGAAACACACTAGTCCAGGTCGATCACTTTCCCGTCTTTCATTTCATACTCGCTGGGTGGATGTGTTACACGAGGGGCCGAAACAGATTTTGCCTGACGGGTAGAATTAGGCTGCTGATGAGAAGAATGAGCATCCTCAATAGAGCGGGAAACTCCCTCTAGAATTTTTCGCTGGCGATCGGCTGGAATGACACTGTGAATGTCGTCTGGCGGAGAATTTGCAGGTCGGGCAGACGTCGGTGAGTGATCGTTAACAGCTGGTTTGGCAGTACTAATATCTGACCCAGCGCTATGGTTGGCAATGCAGCGAGCTTCACCAAGCAATTTATCTTTTACTGACCTATCCTTTGTGATCGCTGCTTCATGAAGGTCCAGAATTATCTTGGTAATTCGGTAAGGATGAACAATCGCCTCAAAGACAAAATTCGCCCGTTCGCCGGCAGTTTGGACGTTAATGTTGCCATAGTGAAACAGTGTTGGGAAAAAGCCAGATACACTAGCACTAACATCCTGGACTTGGTCGAGGTGCAGTTCAGAAATCTTTCGCTTGAATAATCCATTTTGTTCAATATCAACGATACGCTGATTGGTGATAATATCGATATCCAGATAGTAATCAGTAAAACCGAAGAGCAGTAACCCAAGGATTGTGAGCAAATAAGCACTACCGCCGACAATAATGATGTCTACGGCAACAGTTGTTAGAGAATCATAAGCGTAGGCTAGATAGGCAAACGCAGCGACCAACGGTAGTGCCATAAAACCGGCAATTAATATAAAAGGAATGTAAACTATCCAATGTTTGCGCAAGAGTAGGAATATCTCCTCGGAATCCTTCTGGCTGGGAAAATAAATGCGCTTTTTGTTCATCCTGTCAGTTTCCTATTAATCTAATTGCAATATATAGCAGCGTACTAGCGACAATTAATATTGATAAAGCAGTATAAACGGCGATGGCTGGTTTGGTCAGATCGCCAACATAACCAAACCGCCAGAGATGATAGATGGCAGCAATACTGTATATAAGGAAACCGAGCAAAAAGATAAGATAAAAAATTAGAAAATACCACATACTACTCCATTTGATCGCTACAATATTCAGATACCGGCAAGTTGTGCTGCTTTGCATAGTGACGTCCGCTCCAATAGCCCTTGCGAAAATCACTGTAGAAAAACTTCAGGTCAAACTGTGACGCCACCTCTGAGCCCACTCTGGAGAGAACCGGGTGGTCCCGATGCGGTGAACAGAGGGTTGCAGAAGTAAAGTAGGTTATTCCATTTCCGATAGCACTACGAGCAGCACTATCCATGATCAAATGCGCGACGGTCTCTCGATGCTTGCGCTCTAATCTTGACCGGTCGGCAATATGCTTGATTGACTTATTATCGGTATATGGCACCATTAGCTGATTATATTCGTCTGGATTGTAGTCTGCAAGAATCAACTCAAGCTCTTTTTGTTGCGCTAAAGCTTGAACGCCAGTTAATAAATAGCAATACTCAACATGAGACAAATATGGATCATAATAATAGAGCTTAGGGAGAAAGTTTGCTTTCTCAAGCTCCGAAACAAGATGGCTTGCACACCCGGCGCAACAGACGTGCATAATAATTGGTATTCGGTCCTGCTCCATAACCTGCTTAATCCGTATAAGGAAACGTTATAGTAGCGGTGACGACCCAGGCTGAACCGGAATGCCCAAGTGCTGATGGGCAGCCGGTGTCGCTATCCGGCCCCTAGGTGTTCTATTGATAAAACCAAGCTGAAGTAAGTATGGTTCAATAACATCTTCAAGCGTATCTTTGTCTTCTGCCATGGCAGCAGAAATTGTGTCAAGGCCAACCGGACCACCATTAAATTTATTAATAATGGTGTTTAAATATTCGCAATCAGTGCGGTCCAAACCAAGATGATCGATGTCTAGCCTCTTTAAGGCTTGGTCAGCAATGCCTCGATCAATGTAGCCATGGTGCTTTACTTCTGCATAATCACGCACCCGTTTCAAAATGCGATTAGCAATTCGCGGTGTACGCCGGGAGCGGCGGGCAATCTCAGACACGCCGCTGTGATCAATCTCAACCTTAAGGAGTGAAGCGGATCGTTTCACAATTTGAGCAAGCTCATCATCATCGTAGAACTCCAGCCGATATAAGGCACCAAAGCGATCACGCAAGGGAGATGAGAGCATGCCGATTTTTGTAGTGGCGCCGATCAAGGTAAACTTTGGCAACTCAAGACGCATGGTCCGGGCAGATGGTCCCTTTCCGACAACCAGATCGATAACGTAATCCTCCATCGCTGGGTAAAGAACTTCTTCAACGTTTCGGTTGATTCGATGGATTTCATCAATAAATAATATATCACCGGCAGCAAGGTTGGTCAGGATCGATGCCAAGTCACCAGCTCTTTCGATTGCCGGCCCGGACGTTACCCTAATATTAGCCGACATTTCTCTTGAGATAACATGAGCTAAGGTGGTCTTGCCAAGACCAGGAGGTCCGTAAAGCATCAGGTGTTCGATAGGCTCCTGCCGTTTTTGGGCTGCTTCGATTAGTATCTCCAGGTTGCCTTTAATTTGTCGCTGACCAATATAATCATTCATCAGGCGAGGACGGAGTGTAAGCTCGAACTCCTCCTCATGAACCGATGGGTCGTTAATCGCAACTTCTTCAATTTCAAATCCAGTATTTTGATCCATGTACTATTGGTTACTAATCAGTCCAGTTTATTATAATGGGTATAATACCCCAGAGCAAGTTCTAAGCCATTTGTTTCACAGCACCGTCTAGACTACGCTTGAACTCGAATTGAACGCCGTAAGGGTATTACACCCATTGTTACGCACCGTTTTGTTAAACTATTATATCTTGTAATAATGGGTATAATACCCCAGAGCAAGTTCTAAGCCATTGGCTACTTGGCTAAATTTTTTAAGCACCACCGAATCCTGTCTTCAACAGAGGCAAGATCGGATGGAGCTTTCGAGACAACTTTGCTAATCTCGAATCTTTTGTATCCCAAAGCCACCAGAGCGTCAACGACCTCGTCTGAGATGTCCATCTGCTCCAGCACTGATGTGCTTTCAATACCAGCAACTTTTGATTTAAGTTCTAATACAATCTTTGCGGCGACTTTCTTGCCAATGCCAGGAATAGCAACAAAGAATGATAAATTGTCACCGACGATAGCTGAAACAATGTTCTCCACCGACCCGGCAGACATAATCACCATCGCTGCTTTTGGTCCAACGCCATTTACTGATATGAGCTTCTGGAATAACTCCAGCTCATCATGGGTTTCAAAACCGTATAAATCCTGAGAATCCTCACGAATGTGGTGATGAGTAAAAAAGGTTTTAGCCGCACCAACAGAGAAGCTATCATCTATCTTGGCAAATATTTTGTAGCCGACCCCACCAGTGTCGATTATTGCCGCACCGCCACGAACGAAAACAACTCTACCAGAAATATAGGATATCATAACGACATCTTTCTTTGTTAATGGAAGCTAGTTCAATAAAGGCATTATACTAGATTTTTGAGCACACTGTAAGCTTGGGTAGCTTTGCGATAGGCATCAAGATAACCTAGCATCATTGTTTCCGGGGTGAAATGCTTCTCAACATGCTCCCGGCACCGCCGGCGATTGATCCGACCAATCTCCCCAACACATTGAATCATTTCCTCAAGATCATCACAGATATAACCGGTCTCCTCATTGATGATTATTTCCGGCACAGAGCCGCGGCGAAGGGCAACAACAGGGGTGCCGCAAGCCATAGCCTCAACAAAATACAGGCCAAATGGCTCCTCCCATTGGATAGGAGCAACTAAGGCTTTAGCATTACGAAGTAGATCAACCTTCTCCTTGTGATCCACTTCGCCCAAGAACTTAATCTGACGACCGTCAATTAAAGGTTCTATTTTAGTTGTGAAGTACTCCTCATCAACCGCATCAACCTTAGCCGCCATCATTAACGTCTCCCCACTCTTTTTAGCGATTTCAATTGCCTGGAGGGGGCCCTTTTCCGGGGACATTCTGCCAAGGAAAGCCAAGTACTCCCCCGTTTCATAAGAAGGAGAAAATCGATCAACCTCGATGCCGTTATATACGTTAGCGATGTAATTTAATTGCGGGAGTGGTTCGCGTTGTTTAAGGCTAATACTAACATAATTAGCCCCGCTGAACAGTTGATAGTACTTATCCTGGTGATTGATGTTTAATGGGCCATGTAAGGTAGTAACAACCGGCATGCCGACAATCTTCTCGAAAGGCAACATTCTCCAACCAATATGGTTGTGCAGAACATCGAACCGGTTTTCTGAAAGAAAGTCCAGCACCCGGCCAATACCAATATACTTGAAAGAATCTCGAACGCTCTTCTCTTTCATTTCCGGCAAAGTACGAAGGGCAGCCGGAAAGATTGGTTCGAGTTTGGCGCTAGTTGATGAGTCTCCTGTCGCCAGCAACACAACATCATGACCAGCCTTTACTAATTGTTCAGTCAGAGTGAATACAACGCGCTCGGTGCCGCCATAACGCTTAGGCGGTACCGGTTCTTCGAACGGGGCCAGCATTGCTATCCGCATGATTTTCCTTCCTGTCGATATGTCTGTTGAAATGATAGATATACTGCTTTGATATCTTTTCCCAATTGAATAGCTTATCGACACGCTCAACACATTTGTTAGAGTAGTAGAGTTTCCCATTTTCCAGCACATCAGTCAACTTTTCGGCAAGGTCTGCCTGGTTCCTTACCTCTGCTAAACGACCAGTAATTCTGTCCTGGACGGTGTATTGCAGTCCACCAGTCCGTGAGGCCACAACTGGCGTGCCGCAAGCCATCGACTCGAGCGGAACAATGCCAAATGGCTCATAATAAGACGGCACAACACAAACGTCAGCAGCACTGTAATAATATGGAAGCTCTTTTTGAGGCTTTGGACCAAGATGTGCAACATGATTGCCTAGGCCAAGCTCGCTAATTAGTTGCTGCTGGCGATTGATGTCTTCGATCTCCAGTCGTTTGACTGAATCAGTCTTTCCGCCTCCAATAATTACTAAACGACTTCGCGGATACTGTTTTAGAACAGACTGGAAGGCAAACAGCAAGGTATTAATTCCCTTCCGCCATTCAATCCGGCCCACGTATAACAGTACTTTTTCATCTTCTGATATTCGCAAACGCCGGCGAACTCGATAGTAATTTCTGGGGTAAAATATTTTTTGGTCGACACCAATTGGAATCACGGAAATCTTTCCCGGATTAACATTGAATAGTTTAATAATAGTATCTTTTTCAACGGGACTGGTAGCAATAATTCCGGTCGCCTCTTTAGCGATTTTTTCCTCAGAAGCATTGCGCTCCTCATAGAGCACCAGCCCATTTCCCAATTTATTATAGTTCTGTAAGGTGTCGCGCCTGATCTGCCCAAGTGAATGATAGACATGATAATGCGGAAGTCCATACTTTTTGGCGATGGCGAGTCCAGCTAAACCAGAGTACCAGTAGTTCGTGTGAATCAAATCATATTGAATGTTTTCTCGTTCCATCCGGCGCATGATGTTGTTAGTGAACTCATCAAGTACTGTTAAAAACTGCTCTTTCGGTAGATAACGCTTCGGCCCAGCTTTGACACGAATGACCCGGACATGATGGTTAATTGTTCTGATTTCTTTCTTGGTTTTTCTGTCCCACCTGGTATAGATATCGACAAAAACCCCTGAACGCGCAAGAAAACGCGCCAGGTAATATACGTAGATATTCTGACCTCCAGCTTCTTTTGATCCAATGTCGGCTAGTGGGTCTGAATGGTCTGAAATCATTAAGATTCGCATAATACCAGCCCTGCCGCCACTATGCCTCCCCAGGGCAAACCCCTCGATGTCAGCATTGATTACTTGTTAATGTGCACTTACGACCGCCGTGATCTATGGCAAGGGAATCGGCACGGCGTTCAATTATAGCAAAAGCAGAGAGAAAAGCACAGGCGGCTGACGTGTCAGCGTATATGGTTCTCCCACACACTAAAAACTACTCGCGTAACCCGTGGAGTAGTTTTTAGTTAATAGCAATAGATCGAAACTGATTTATATGACGTTATATCCAAAACAAACCTGGATTATTAAAACGCGAACAATCATTGAAAGCCGAGCTTTCTGGCGTCTGAGCTATCGACTAGCGCGCCAGCTGATCAAATACATCAAGAAAACGTTGTCCGATCTGGGGCCAGTGAATATTGCTGCCAAACTTCTCAGCATTTTGGCGATACTGTTTGACTAATTCCGGTTGGGCCACCAAACGCCCGACAACACGTTTAATCGATTGTTCATCACGGAATTCAATCAATTCACCAATTCCAAACCGCTTTACGAGCTCTGATGCAAAAATGTAAGGCGTTGAAACCACACAACAACCGGCGGCTAAAGCATAACTAAGAGTGCCAGAGCTGACCTGCTCTTTGGCATAGTAAGGCGTTATGTATATGTCTGTATTTGCCAAATAGCGATATATTTCTTCGAATGTTAAATAACGGTTGTCAAAAACGACGCGATCGGCCACGCCCCGGTCTTTTGCCAGCTGTTTTAAGCCAGTCAGATATTCATCTGACTTTTTGGGGTGCATCCGACCAGCAATCAGGTATTTGACCGAAACCTCCGGATTCTGCTTGATGATAGCAGGCAGGGCTCGAATTACGTATTCGAGGCCTTTTTTCGGCGAGATTAAACCAAAAGAGGAGATAACGAAATCATTTTTCTCAAAGCCAATAGCTTCTTTCGCTCGACGATAGCCGCTCTTGCCGACTTCGGTCAGCACGGGGGCGCCATGGGGGATCACTACGACCTGGTCCGGAGAAACCTGGTAATGATGAATTAAGTACTCTCTGGCAGTTTCGGTCATCACTGTAATGATCCTTACCTGGCGGAAGATTTGCTGGAGTAGTTTCTTGCGGCTGCGAAATCTCTTCGGAACAATAACAAACGGCTCGGTTTGGTGAATAGGCACTGTGTGTAACGTGAGTACGACTGGCTTGTTCAGGGATTGAAGAAGATCTAGCAACTTGCGTCCGTTAAACCCGCCAAAGATACCGAACTCGTGTTGAATGCATACCACGTCAGCATCGGAAGCATTAATTAATTCGGCAGCCTTGGAATAATCCCCGCTCTCCTCCTGTCTGATTACGCACTTCACAGCATCAGGATAGTCATAACCCCCATCGTCGTCCATTGCGCAAACCAAAAACTCACTGCGTTGGTCCGCTGCCTTAATTGCGTCCATGAGATTATCGGTAAAAGTCGCGATACCGCACATGCGCGGGACATAGCTTGATATAAACCAGATTTTGTGTGGTTTCATTGTCATTGTTATTTGGATAAGCTTGAAATTATTTCGGCTTTGCTAATCGATTTATCATTTACAACACGATTGAAAAGATCGATATACTGTTTGGCAACCTTTGACCAGGTCTGCTTGCGGGCGTAACTGTAAGCCAAATTTTGCATGCGATGACGTGCAACCGGGTGGTCAATCAGGTGAAGTATTGCTTTGCTCAATTCCTCAGAATCCTCCGGAGGGACTATGATTCCCCTACGATCAGCCAAGGCTTCTCGGGCATAATCAAATGGAGTGGCAATACAAGCCCGACCGGCAGCCATGGCATAAATCAAACTACCGCTGGACACCTGGCTCATTACCAGAAACGGAGCAACAAAAATGTTGGTAGCCATTAAATAGTTGAGAAGATCGGTGTAGTTGACAAATTTATTGATAAATTTGACATTCTTGGTCAACTTATACTCACGAACTTTGTCTTTTAGCATCTGATAGTATTCAGGCGAACGTTGTGGATGGGCGCGACCAATAATTAACAACTTGGCCTTAGGATACTTCGCCACCACATCACGCATGGCTTCAACAAGGTACTCATAGCCTTTCTTTGGCCTAACTAAACCGAAGGATGAAATTATAAAATCGTCACGGGAGAAACCCATCATCTCCTTAAAAAAGGTGGTTGAGTACTTTGGTACATTTGGGGCGCCATGAGGGATAACATCAACCATCTCTGGAGAGATTCCGTAATCGCGCACAAGAAAATCTTTTGCCACTTCAGCTAAGACCACTACCTTGTAGGATCGATCGCAAATTTCCCGTACCACCTGGCGATGATTTTCGGGAGGATTTTCATAGACCATATGAAGCGTGGTAACTGCAGGTTTTTTCAGCGCGCGCATAAACTCCAAGAAATTTTTTCCATCATCCTGACCAAGGGTAGTAGGGTTAACCTTACTACCGTAGAGGCCAAACTCATGCTGAACATCAACAAGCTGAGCGTCGCTTTGGTTAATGACCTCAGCCGCCTTTTTGTAACCATCTATATCCCGGTCGTGAAAGTTATACTTAACAGAGGTTGAGTAACGGTAAGCATCTTTTTGATCATCGATCGCGATCACAAAATCCTTCAGATCGGGCAAGCGATCCTTGATGGTTTTTTTGAGCGCTACCGAGTAGGTGGCAATCCCACAGGCTTTAGGTAGATACGAGGTAAAGTGGGCAATTGATTGCAGCTCAACTTTCATAATTCTCCTTCAGATTTTGCAGGTGGGGAAACCCGCCAATGATGTTAAAACTCATCTTCAAAAGATAGGTATGCTGACAAATATGCTAGGGTCGACTCAGCACCCTGGTGAAGATTAACTCCCCTTCTGGTGACGGCATCGTACACGCCGCGCGTTACACTGTTGTATACAACAACCTCGCTAACATTGTTGCCGAAATACCAGCCCATCCACTCTCTAGCCTTTTTAGCATATTTACTGCTCTTTGTTAAGCGGGCAAGTTCATTGTAGAGGACGATCATGTGGGCTGCTTCAATAGATTGCTGATCAAAAAGCGACTTTTGTTTACCTCTATGATACCAGCCCTCTTGCCCAACCGGAGACGGAATACCTTTATAACTATTAACTGTCTCTAGGAATATTAATGTTTTCTTAACGACATCCAAATACCTTGAATCGCCGGTCAGTTTGTAAGCTTTAACAAGCGCAAGGGGAATAATTGCGTTGGTGTAAGTTAATTCGCTCTCAAACCACTGCCACTTGCCATACTTGGAGGAGAAGGTTTGGTGCTTATCAACCAGAATATCAGCCATCTTTTTAACTGACTCCTTATTGCCACTCTGGTAATGTCCGAGTAAATCATATGCAACTGGGCGAATCGAGTCGTAATCAGGTGGGTTATTAAGCCTGCTTAAAAGTTTGCCGGCAACATCCTGATTTGACTCGGATACGTTCTTTGCTCCTGTCACATAGGCCAGTGCCCGAAAACTTCGGGAAGCAATCTCACTAAATCGGTTCCAACGAGCATCGCCTTTTTCAATCTCATCAAGTAATCCGTAGATCGCTAATAGTTTCTCTAAAGAAGTAAGGTAGATCGAGACCAAACTGTTTAGCTTGTCGTTTGGTTGACGATTGAGTAATTTTGCACACACGACCAATGCTTCCGTCTGGTCTTCTGGTCGATGTTTAATTGATTCACTACTTTGATCGGCGCTTTCATACTCGCGGATGCCGCTGTCATCGGTTAGCGCCTCGATAAATTTCAAGGAGGGTGTTTCAGAGAAATCAGGCAACCGCCTGGCCCACTTCTTTCGTGTAATAAATAAATTCTCCTCAAGAACTTTTAAGTACTCTAGCCCTACCTGGGGCCAAATCATACTGCGTGCATAACGATATCCTCGCAAGCCGATTTTTTCGTAATTTGACGAGGCAGCGAGCAATTTATTCAACTCCTCAACTAACTCATCCACTTCTGGATAAACCATAACGCCTCGACCGGATGACAGTATCTCTTGGGCATAGTTGGTGGGCGAGGAAACAACAGCACTACCGCACCCAAGAGCGTATGATAGGGTGCCGGAAAAGGCCTGAGCAAGATCCAACTGTGGAGCAAGGTAGATATCAGTGGCCTTTAGGTAATCGACGAGATCTTTGTAATCCAAATATCGATTAATAAACCTCACGTTGTCTTCAATGTGATTTTTTCGAACCAATTCCTCTAGACTTTCACGATAGCTCTCACCCTCTTTTTTTAGAATGCCGGGATGTGTGGCGCCAATGATAAGATACATAAGATCAGGATGGCTTTTGGCTAATTTAGCTACCG
>JAKJEK010000120.1 GCA_022705465.1 Patescibacteria group bacterium
GCGCTTAAGGGGGATTGAATCGATCTGCATTCGACTGAAGAAGTGCTCAGTCAGATCCTCGTCCACTTTTACAAGGACGTCTTTGCTGTGAGCATGACTGGCGAACTTGTCGACGCAATCCCACTGATGAAAGCCGCCGATAATCAACGGATCTGGTCGAGGTGAGATTTGTGAAAGAATGAAATCTGGATCAGCATACCGATGATGTTGGGTGATGTCTTCGAAGGTGATGCCAGCAGAGATGATCCGATCATGTTTGTGCAGAAGCAGGTGTGAAGATCGGTCGCTAAGCCCGGGAGCGAACGGATTGCCTTCCTGGCAGAAGTGGACCCAGTAAATACGGTAGCCTTGTGTCCGGTATCTGGCATGGATAACGGTATTAATCCAGCCCGGATCCCAGTCAAAAGCTTCGAATCCATATTTGAAAAAGCCGCGTTCTTCGAGGCATTGATCGAAATAGCGCCGATCGGGATAAAGAAAGCTGAATGTCTTCATAGCTACGCTGCTACCCTTCCCTGACTGGACGTATTATACAATAATGGAATGCATTGTCAATGCGCCCGTTTGTTATTAGACCAATCGTTTGATGCAAATAATTAGAGAGAGAATATAATGGTAGTGTAACTGAATTAATAAAGAGGAGAGATTTGATGAACGTACTAATTCACAATAAAAACGTTACTCTAACAGAAATCGAGGTGGCAGAGGTTCGGGAAGAAATTAATAAACTGGAAAAGTACGTTATGGGAGAGACACCGGCGACAGTTGACGTATATTTCGAGGATGAATCAGGTAATGGGACAAAGAATGGCAGCGATCAGAGAGTGGGAATTACTCTTATGCTGGGCGGGGAGAAGTTGTTTGTGGAGGAGATCGATTCGACACACGCAAAGGCTTTTCGGCTGGCTTATGGGCGTATGAAGGAGATGCTTGAAGAACGCCACCGAAAAAAGATTGACCGCCGGCAAGACGAAGGTTTGGTAATCAAGTAGGTCTTTTGTATTATCACTATTGATCATGGTGCTGATTAAGATAACTCAGTTAGCTAATTGTTTATACAGATAATTTAGAATATATTGGTAACGTTTTGTTATTGTGTTTTAGGAGGATTATGAGGGTGAGGGCTGATGTGAGGGGGACAAATTTAATATACCGAGATGGTACTCAGGCAGTAGAGATTTGGGTGGATCGGCAACATCGGAGTTTGTTTTTTGATGATGGCAGGCTGAGAGATGGTGTTGAACTAAAAATTGAGGATAAATTGTATATGGTTGGGCTGCTTAGTACTTTGCAGAACGATTACGTTCGAATTGGTGCTGATCTAAAAGACGAGACCGGTGGGTACGTCAGGCTGGTTGAAGTGCTAAGCGATCTGGGTTATCGCAAGAACGAAGAGATTGAGCTTAATGTGGTTGGCGGATTGGTGGAGATTGCAAAAAAGCGTTAATTATTTATCACATAAAGAAACGCCGGAGACGATGTCTCCGGCGTGTTGTGTGCGTGCCCTAGGGGTTGGTCTTCACCTGCTCCAGGTAGTACCTGGTAGCAGCGGTGTGGCTGGGTCCGTGGAGGTTGACCAGAGGGTTTCTGGATGCCTCTACGTTGTTGTGGACGGTGGCGGCGAGGCGGTAAACGCTGCCGCCAATGATGCAGATCATGAGGAGCGAAGCGATAAGGAAGATTCTCATGTCCGTATCCTTTCCCGGCCTTAAGCCGACGGGCGATTTCCAACCTGAATACAGTTATATTATATCACAAAAATGTTAAGATGTCAATAGTAAAGCTGAGTTATTGACACACAATAAAAAAGCGGCGCACGGGTGGGCGCCGCTTGCGGGTTGGCTGTCCGAATTAGTACAGCGAGCTAGTCAGTTGGCCAAGCATTCGATGTACCTCTTCGGTGAAACGTTCTTTGGCTAACTGCTCGAGATTGCCTTGCTCAAGCTGGCGGGCTGAGAGCGGAAAGCGATCTCTTGATGGTACGACGGATTTACCACCTGCTTCCACTGGTTCAATGGTGAGGTGGTAAAAGCCTTTGCGGTTAGTTGGAGTGACTTCGCCCTGAAAGGCAACGAAAACGTCATCAGGATCGCCGTCCGGCGGGCAATCCTCGTCGATACGGAGGCTGGTGCTCAAGTAAAAGAGGGCATTGCTACCCTCCTGCGCTTGAGCGATAGAGACATTGGGCATTGCTAATGCCTCCTTCCGGGATTTAACAATATTATGAAGAAATATGATAAAAAGTCAAGGGCGATTAAAGTTTGTTGTTAATAATTTGATATGATAAGTGCGAGTTAGATTGATAAACAAGGTGGTGACAATGTTTTCAAATATTGGAAATATGTTAATAATCGCGGGAATAGTAATACTGATAATTGGTCTGGCGGCAAAGGGTTGGCTTGGACCGCTTGGTCATTTGCCGGGAGACATAATTATTCGGCGAGAGAATTTTACATTTTATTTACCGATAACCACGGGTATATTGATATCGGTAATATTATCGTTAATTATCTGGTTATTGCGTCGCCAGTAAGATAGTGTGATGTTTGAAATTAGAATTGCGGGGTGCGTTATGAGAGATGTGGTGCTGAAAAGGGGCAGGGAGCGGTCATTAAAAAGACGGCATCCTTGGGTGTTCTCGGGGGCAATAGAGAGGGTTGCGGGAGACCCAAAGAGCGGAGATGCGGTTTGTGTGAGGAGTGCTAACGGAGAATTCTTGGGTTGGGGGGTGCTGAGTAAACAATCTCAGATCAGGATTAGAATATGGAGTTGGCAAGAAGATGTGCCGATTAGTCGGGATTTGTTTGATGAATTGTTGTCACAATCGATAGGGTTTAGGGCGATTCTAGGGTTGTGGCAGAGGTCGGGTACTGGTCAGGCGGTGCGTTTGGTCAATGCGGA
>JAKJEK010000121.1 GCA_022705465.1 Patescibacteria group bacterium
CTGGGTGACCGAGCCACTACAACTTATGGTTTTATCGGCAAATCCGGTCCTTGTAACCGTAATAATATCATTGTAGTCACCAATAGCTAACCCTGCTTTCAAACGCACGCTTACATCGGCCACATAAAAATCACCACTCATTCTGTTAAGGTTACACGTCAAAGTGTTGGTAAAAGAAGAACCGGGGGTATTAATCTCATACTTACTATCAGCGGGCAGACTAACCGTAACACTTCCATATGTCGATCCTCCGCATATTCGGAGAAGCTTAGTGTATGATGGGCCGGCACCATGTTCATATCTAAACCCCGAAAGAGAATTCGTAGAAACGTCAAGTGAACCTGAACTACCTGTGTACCGGACAACTCCGTTGATTTCAATTGAATAGGGAAAACCAGCAGTACCACCCGGGTGTTCAGCATGATGCATATACATCCTGAAACCACAGCTTGTGAGATTCTCGTAAGTAGTGCCGGGGTATAGAACTCCTCCAAAATAGCGATGTTCTGCGGGCCATCCCCATTGGTATACGTCTTCATTGTGCAAAACGCCTCCGATATTGTCCAAGCAATACAAATATGAGTAGTTGGCAAAAGACGCATTATAGTTATCTGCGCTACCTCTCCATTCGGTTTGCCTTGTACCGGTTCCACTTCTGCATATCCAAAAATTGATATAGTTAACGGTAAACTCATAATCTGTATCGGCAGTGATCGTGAAGCCAATGTATTTGTCCTCATCAAGATTGCCGCCGTTGGCATCGTTAACATGAGGCCAGTTTGATGCTGTGAAGTTTCCGGGGCTGGAGACCGGGGTCACTCCCACTCTCTGTAAGGGGCTGATGGTTATCCCTGCAAAAGAGTCACCATTGTAGGCGAGATCCTGCAGATAATCGCCAGTTCCGCCAATTTCAAAAACGGCATGAAAAGCTTGTGCAAAGCCTGCTGACAGGGTCAGGGCTAGCAAAAGAACAAAGATTAGTTTTCTCATAATTCCTCCTGAGAATAACAAATTATTAGAAAACCTGATCGTTTTCTGGAGCCATATTTGCGGGGGGGGGGTGTCAAGAGATATTTTACATTTATTAACATGAATGGCAAGGTCAATAGCCGTAAAACTATGGTGGCAGGCCAGTTCGATATGTTGTCATGAATGCGATTCAGTTTTGCATCGTTGATGTAAAAATGCAAAAAGCTCTTTTCTCAGGTTGAGTTTTTTTACTCTGTTGCACAAAATTACGGTCGCTCCGGCGAGCGACCGTACATCCCATAATTCGTGTCAATTCGTGTAATTCGTGGAAAAAGCAAAAGCTCCAAAACTGGGTGTATCCCCACCGCAAGTACCTGTATCTCTGCCACTTGCGCAGCTACTGACTACTGATGACTTGGGATGCAGCGTTCCAGCGACCGCCCGTACAACCTCTAACGGGTCACGGGTGCCAGCTTTAAAAACACACGCAAGCCAATCAAGCAAAGTCTCCCAACTATCCACTATCGTGAGGTAGCTAACAAACCACAACCGGTTGGGCGGTTCAGGATGAGTCCTTACCAACTGCAGCGAAGCTTCCCCTTCCTTACTTACCCGCAGGGCGATGCCGTGCAGATACTCGGGTTTTTCCCGAAAGGCACCGAGTAATCACCGGGCGGCTAAGCAAGGAAGAGGTAGGGGTCGCTCGCTGAAGCGACCAAGAAACAAGTAACCGGCGGTCGCCGAACCGCCGCCAGCAAGCACCGCTTGCTTCCCAAAAAAGAAACCAACCATGTGAATTCTCACTATAACCACACGTATCTCCACCATCAGTGAAGCAAATGGCAACAGTCTGTACTTTTTGGTCGGTACGGCTAATGGAGGCTACGGGGTAGAAAGGGATGCAGGCTGAGCCTGCAGGCGGCGCTACGTCTAACGCCGGCCACGATTTTGGTCGCTCCGGCGACCGCCCGTACAGCGAAGCTGTTTAAACCTATTGACACAAATCCAGCCCCATTATTATCTTGGACTTTGTAATCAAAAAAGCCAAGGAGTTGCGGTGTTTACTCAGAAAATCTGGGATAGCGTTTTGCTGATCATGATCCTGTTGATCGCTCTGCTACTGATCGCGAGCCTGTCATATTGGATCATAGGGGGAGAGATTGCCTTTGTTTTTACCAATCTGACGATCAAGATCTTGAACACCATCTTTGCCAGCACGATTGTGTTGATGATCGTGGTGTTGGTGTTGGAAAACGACAATCCGGTACACACCTTGGCCTGGATTTTGGTGTTGATTTACATTCCGGTGGTGGGCTTTATCTTCTATCTCTTTTTTGGGCGCAACTGGCGTAAGGAGCGTCTTTTCAACCGCAAAGGTTTGGAGGACTCGCTCAGTTTGGATGAGCTGTAGTTGCCGGGTGATGATTGCCGGACGGACACTCTTTCACCTCTGGCTTCAAGGATCAATGGTCTGCTCAAATCCAATAGCAAAGCCATTCTCACCTGCCACAACCAGGTGGAAATCTATTCGGACACCAGAGAGGCGCTGGATTGCATCCTCAAGGACATCGCCGAGGCCAGGGATCACGTGCATCTGGAGTATTTCTCTGTGGCCAATGACGAGACGGGTCAGGAGCTCAAGCAGGCGCTGATCCGCAAGGTGAAAGAAGGCGTGCGTGTCCGCTTTATCTATGATGATGTGGGTTGTTGGAAGTTGGGGCGCAAGTATAAGAAGGAGTTGCGCCGTGCGGGAGTGGAGTTTGTGCCCTTCATGCCAGCCTGGATTCCGCTGCTCAACAGCCGGGCAAACTATCGAAATCACCGTAAGATCGTGGTGGTGGATGGTCACATCGGCTACTTGGGCGGGCTCAATATCGGCGACAAATACATGAGCAAAGACAAGTATTATGGCTACTGGCGTGACAG
>JAKJEK010000122.1 GCA_022705465.1 Patescibacteria group bacterium
TAGATCTAGTTCTAACTCGAAAAATATTGCGGCCCCGAATATAAAACACCGGAACGTTCCGGTGTTTTATTGCATACACATAACGATACCTATTACATCCGATAATTCCCAGCTACAGTTATTAGCACAACTGTAATCTGAGCGCCGCACCAAACTCAGCATTGATAATTTTATGGTTCGGTCTGACCCTCAAAAGTGCCGGCATATGTGGCTTTGCCAATAGTACGCTGAAAGACAAACTGGCAGAACCGGGTACCGGCATGGAGACGAAGAGGAACGTGGCCCATATTGCTGATCTCGAAAACCTGATGATTGGAGATGCCAGGTTGCATAAAGGAAGCAGAAATATGGACCATCAGTCCCAGTCGAGCAAACCGGCTTCGGCCTTCAAGCCAGCCGCACAAATTGGAAGCAAGGGTAATCTTTTCCATGGTGATACCAAGAATGGTTTCACCTGGTTGAACTACAATAGTATCCGTTTCAACCAACTCAGTAAGATCGCGATAATTAAGCGACTCATTGACATCGTAAACCTGGTCGGCCCGCTTAAATGTTCGAAACTTGTTTCCGAGCCGCAGATCCACTGATCCCGGCCCAATACTGCTCTCATCTAGCGGATCAATTTTAATGTTGCCGCGTTTGATCTCTTTAATAATTTCGCCACGAGTCAGTACTGACATTCCTCCTCCTTGATAAATTACAATATAAAGATAAATAGACTGGGCGCGAACGGTCATTCTGCGAGCCGCGTTGCCCGAACCGGAGTGTCTGTTTGGATTGATGAACAGATTTGTGCAATATTGTATTGATTATACGCAATGATAGTAGTTGAAACAATGAGGCCACCTGGTGCGTCCGTCAGCCAAAAGTACGCTTAGTAATAAAGAAGGGCTACCGGCATAAACGGTAGCCCTCATCGGAGATGAATATCGGCGCCGACTTTGCAAGGCGCCAGGGTATGAATGTGAGGGAAAGCCTCGATGAATTTATAACACTTTATCGCCGTTTGATCAACAGATAACGGTATCTTAAAAGACCGCCCTAGCGGTCTTTTAAGATGTACACATTAGACTTATTTAGTATTACTCTTCCCTCTCGGCTGGTTTGCGTTCTTCTTCTGCCTCCCTGCCTTCTTCAATCAACCGCTGGACTTTTTTTCCACCCAAACGACCAGCCTCTTTTACCGTCATTTCTTCTTTATCGCCCTCCTGTCCATACTGTTCGTCTTGATCCATCTTCCTCCTTGATTTGTCGGGTAATGTTCCAGTTCAATTGTACACGCGTCAGCGGGAGTTGTTAGAGTATGTCTACCCGGTCGACCAATTAGCCTAGGAAAACAGTTGTTTTTTTGGCAAATTTACTTGCCGGACGAATTTACTTAATCTTTTCTAATCCCCTCTTAGTAACTTCCTTTAATTGTTCAGCTTAGCACTGGTATAATTCAATAATTATTATTCTTTTTCTCCTAACCGTTTCGCAAATCGGTAGATCGAGTTACCTGGGTAGACTCAATTCAGTATATATTATATAATTACGTTTGATTGGATTATTTTATTAATAATTTTGCACGATACTGAGAGATTTCCACTATGAAATCCCCATTTTCTCTCTGTGCAAAAGGAGAGCAGTTGCTCGTTGAGAGTATTAATTTTTCGGAGGACCACTGTATAGTGCGGGTACGCGTTTCAAACCACCTACTTAAGACATCACAAATCGAAGGATTCGCGGATTATCTGCTCGAAGAGCTACCGGGATTAAGTAATCACCATTGCCACAACTATAACAACCAACCGTTCACGCAAGAGCTAAAAGACACCGAACTGGCCCATGTTCTTGAGCATGTCCTGATCGAACTAATCACGCTAAAGGATAAGTCGATTCGCAATCTGGCTGGGTCAACGGCCTGGAACTGGAGAGAGAGTCCGCGTGGCACATACGATGTTGAAATCGCATGCACAAACAAATACGTAGTAAAGGAGACCCTGGCACAGTCGATCGCCCTGATTGCTTCCATTGCTCATCGTGCCAAAGAGACATTGCCTGTATTTAACAATGCTGGCGCTACGATACTGGCGCCAATTCCAGCACACGCCTTCTCTAACTAGAATTTGGCACGTTCAAACAGTGCCGATAGGTGGGTGATTTGCCTGACGTACCCAAGCTTAATAAAACACCCCGGGATTTCCCGGGGTGTTTAGTGCACTACCAACAACCTATTCTTTGTCCAAATTGACTTGCGGCAAGTCTTTGATAGCCGGGGCATGAATTACTTTGCCCTTACAATCAAATCGAGAACCATGACAGGGACAATCCCATGATTTTTCGGCGTTATTCCAGTTAACTTCACATCCCAGGTGAGTGCAAACAGCTGATCTGGTATGAAGATTGCCCTGTGGGTCTTTATATACCGCCACTTTCTTGCCTTTAATCTCTATCACTTGCCCTTCTCCTTCGGGTAGAGCGGCAAAATCTTCCTTTTTAGCTGATGGAAGCTTACTCGCAAGGAATTTCTTGGTGACATGGACATTTTCAGTAATTGTCTGCACTCCGGCTGTTTTGAGTTGCGAACGCTTTGGATCATATAACCTCCTCCAGGGATTATCGTGCCCTATAATTAAATCTGTTATAATCATGCCCGCCACTGTGCCATGAGTCATGCCCCAACCCTTAAACCCGGTCGCTCCGTAAATACGATCAGCGAACTTGCCGATGAACGGGACCCGATCAAAACCCTCCATATCATGAGTCGACCAGCGGTATTCGATCGAGTTAACCTTGAAGTGGTCGCGAGCCCACTTTTCTAAATC
>JAKJEK010000011.1 GCA_022705465.1 Patescibacteria group bacterium
GAATGAGGAGAAAGAGGGATTGGTGGTGCCAACTATATATATGATCATGAAAGAACAAGCGCTTCGAACAAAGTATATGACTATGAGCAGATTAAATGTGCTTGAGAAGATTTCAATCATTTTGTCTTTTGCCTCTTTGTCCATTGGTACATTTGTAGTTGTGAGCGACATGTTTAAAAATTATTCATATATTTATGTGATAATACTTGGTCTTTACGGAGTGTTCTGGATCTTTTCTATTCGGCAATTAATTAAAGTCTCACCATGGGGAAAGGTTGTGGATAAACAAAAGTCATTTCCTTTACCCCTAACGTTGGTGAGATTTATGGATGAAACCGGAAAGAAACTAATTAAAACAACAATAACAAATGAAAGCGGTAAGTTTTCCGCTTTGCTTAAGCAGGGTTATTACAAAATTGCTGCTTCAAAGCCAGGCTATGCTATGACTTATCCAGTCAAGTTTTATGCAACAGGCGACATGAACGTTTATAACGAAAGCATCGTTATGGAAAGAAGAGTGTTGGGGGTGTGTTAGAGAAGTATGGTTTGTTGATGATTGGATTCTAATGGTGTCTATTTATAGTGTTGCTGCTAATTATAGCTACCAGATTCTCTGCCATGGAGGATCCGGCTATTGTTTTGTTTCTTGATTTTTACGTTTTTAGGGAATACAATAAGCTGCAATGCAATTTTGACGGAGAGCATTACTAGTGAAAAGAAGAATAGCAAAAATAATTACCGGTGGAACATTGGCTATTATGTTTGTTGGTGGTATGGTTTGGTATTCGGTGATTAGTAGCCAGTCAAATAGTTTAGCATCGCCAGGTGGATCGAAGGATGTGTTGACGAATGAGCTTGAAGACAGGAGCAATGATGGCACAAAAAGTGAGCTAAACGGCCCGCCAAAAGAACCTTTACCCGCAGAAACTGAAGGTTAATGACTGACTTAACGATGAGAAAAGAATTTGAGCGCAGGGTCTATAGTTTAGTTTCAAGGATTCCGAGCGGAATGGTAGCGACGTATGGTCAGATTGCGCGTTTAGCGCATATCCCAAATCCGAGGTATGTTGGTTATCTACTACATCGAAATCCTGATCCGAAACACATTCCTTGTCACAGGGTGGTGAATAGTCGGGGCAAATTGTCTGGAAGTTATGCGTTTGGTGGATACGAGGTTCAAAAGACACTACTGGTTAGAGAGGGTGTAGCGTTTTGTGGCGCCGCAGTCGATATGCGCTCCTGCATGTGGAATGATGAGGTGGAGAATAGTTAAGCATTTTTCTGTTCTGAGTTACCTCAAGTAGAGGGCAGGTTGGTTATGAATGGTATTCTGTCTGGAGTACAGTTAACGCAGAGTTATATAGATTTTAAAGGACTAAATAATGATAGTATACTCAGCATTTGTTCCGCATCCGCCACTGATAGTGCCAGGAGTTGGAAAGGGGAGAGAGAAGCAACTGAAAAAAACAGAGATGGCGCTTGCAAGAGTTGCTAAAGACATTGCTTCAAGTGAGCCAGATACGATTCTGGTGATTACGCCTCATGCACGTTCTTTGTTTGATAGATTTAATGTGTGCGGTATGGAAAAGCTGACCGGTAGTCTAGCAGAGTTTGAATTGGGGCAGCCTTTGTGGGAGGGTCGTGGTAATCCGGGTTTGGCAAGATTGATATGTGAAAGGTCGGAAAAGGAGGGAATTGCTGCTACTTGCTATGACGATGGCGAGTCTGGCTATGAGTTGGATTACGGTAGTCTTGTGCCCTTGTATTTTATAAGTCAACAACTAGAGTTTAGCTGTAAGGTTTTACCGATTGGTTATTCTCTCCTATCCAGGGCGGAGCATTTTGTGTTTGGTCAGGCAATAGGAGAGGCGTGTGCCGAGAGCAGAGAAAGGATTGCGATAATTGCATCGGGAGATTTGAGCCATCGCCTGGGATATAAGATACCAGAAGGATTTGGTTTTGACGGCGAACGTTTTGATCATGAATTTATAAGGAATTTAAAGGAGAACGATGTCGCTGCGGTGTTAGAGATGGATGAGGAGTTGGTGGAAAGTGCAGGTGAATGCGGTTACAGATCTGCTCTAGTACTATTAGGAATAATATCTGATTTATCAAATGGTTTTGACGAGTATTCTTATGAGGGGCCATATGGGATTGGCCATTTAGTTGGACGATTTAAAATTTGAGAAATGTTTGGTGACAGAATTACGTATTGCTGGTATTATTGTGGTTGATAAATAGGAAGAGCGGGAGGAGGGGATGAGACAAAGAGCATTTACTCTGATCGAATTACTGATTGTTGTCGTAATTGTTGGAGTGCTGGCCGGGGTGGTAGTTACGAACTATACCGAGACCCGGCGTCGAAGTGTCGTTGCTGACGATGAAGCTTTCTTAGAATCTTTTAAACAATCATTGGCGCTATATAGAGCTGATAATAATGGGAAGCTGCCAGCGTGGAACGAGAAATGGCTTGAGCCAGGGGAGGCGCTGGATCCGTATATTCAAAATATGCCGCCGGTAATTGATTTTGGTGGTTGGCCAACGGATGAATTGCGCGACGGTACGCATTGGAAATTTGGAAATCACTGGAATTCTGGAAATGGCACCACGGGGCCTGGGGGATACGGAAATATTAACGTGAAATTATTGACTTGCCCGCATTATGATTGGGCGCTAAGTAACGGTATTGGAGCGTGGGTGTATTTAGTTGATGGCAGAGTGAGCGGTTTTAGTTTAGTAAATCACGAAGTGGCTTGGTAGGTCAGCTAAACTAAAGCAGAAACCTACAGGCCAAAAGTGCCTCGAACAATAAATGAAAAAACACGCATGATCGGCTCAATTACGGTTGATATTACTGAAATGCCGGTAATTTGGGCAAGAAGAACTAGTCCAAAAAGTAGCGGCAGCCCGGCAGATTGATAGGCTTCTTTGGCTTCATCATCGAGAAAGTAGCTAATTATGTGGGAACCGTCCAGTGGATATATTGGCAGTAGATTGAAGGCTGCCAGTAAGAGATTTACTTCGATTGCATAATTTAGTGCAACCAGCAAAAGCGAGGCATCGGGATTCTGACCGGTGAGCAAAGCGTAGCGGATGGGAATAGCCAGGATTAGGGCCATTAGCAAATTAGCTACAATGCCTGCCAGAGAGACTTTAATTTCATCGCTGGATTTATGGTAATTGTTTGGATTAACAGGAACGGGCTTACCCCAACCGAAACCGACCAGCAGAAAGAATAGGCTGCCCATGGGATCCAGATGGGCAATGGGATTTAGGGTAAGGCGCCCCATGTACTTAGACGTATTGTCGCCAGATTTATAGGCAGCGAAGGCGTGAGCAAATTCGTGGACCGTAATACCTATTACAAGCGACGCGAATAGCACAACAAGCAGTATCGGGTTTTCTTGGGCAAGCCTAGCAATGAACATATCGAAATTCCTAGTTTAGATTAATAATGCGTTAGATCAGATGATTGGACTTGAATTTACACGAAATAATTGGTATGATACACAAAGTAATATTGATTTAAGTTTATCATAAAAAAGGTTGAGGAAAAAGTTATGGCAAGTTGCGTACTATGCAGAAAAAGAGCAAAAAGCGGTAACGCCGTGTCACATTCGCAGATTCACACTAAACGCCGATTCAAACCAAATCTTCAAAAGGTTGGCGGTGTTATGGTTTGCACCAGGTGTCTTAGAACTCTTAGCCGCGAACCAAAAAACACAGAAATATCTGAGTAAATCCCAGTATTTTTGCGTTTCGTCGATTAGTTCTATTCAGGTAGTGTTTCGCCCAAGGCCTTAATGGCCTTGTTTCGTTTTTCTATTTCTTGCTGGAAACAATTTTCACATAAAGTATCTTCAGACTTTGGTTCAAAAGAAACTTCAGCTTTCTTTTTGCACTTACGGCACTGAATTGGCCACACAGGGTGTTTTTCGCGAAGTTTTTCTTTATAGGTGGCTGCACATATTTTGCAGCGCTTCGGAGTGTTTTGAAGGCCTTTGTCATAGAAGAATTTTTGTTCGCCGGCTGTCCACAAAAATTTGTTACCGCAGTCTTTGCAGACAAGAACCCGGTCTTCAAGATTTGGTTGTTCTGGTGTGTTGGTCATAAAAACGTTTGTTAGATACTATAATTTTTCTTAATTTTACTGTGGTTGGACTCTCTTGTCAATTATAGAGGGGTTTGCTAGATTTAGGTAGATGAAGGCAAAGGAAATATTGGAAAATGAGGCGAAGAGTGGTTCCTGGTCTCACGCTTATTTATTGGTCGGAAATGATTCGCAAGCAATTGACGAGTTGATTGCCTTTATCAAGCGTGAGAAGAGAATTAGTGATGTTGACTTGTCAGTTGTGAGACCACCGGATGAAACTGGACGAAGCGGTGATATTAAGGTAGAGGAGATCAGGCGGCTTATCCATGAAGTCCATTTATCACCTTATGGTAAAGAACGACTAGCGGTTGTTTATGGGTGTGATAGATTAAACCAGTCATCTGGAAATGTGTTGCTCAAAACCCTGGAAGAGCCACCAGGCAGTGTGACGTTTGTGTTAGCCGCATCTTGCGATTCGGTTTTGCCGACGATTAAATCGAGATGCCGATTGCTCAGGGTGTCGTCTGATGGTCGTCCTGATGAAGCATATATCGATTCGTTAGGTTTGCTGACCAGGGATTTTGCCACGATTTCTAAGGAGTGTGATCGACTGGCCAAGGAAAATGAAATCGAAGATTACTTAGACAGTTTGGAGCAAGCGCTTCGCCAATTAATGCTAGCGGATGGCGGTGTAGGGTGCGGTTTGGCGCTAAAAGAGGTATTGAAGGCACGTAAATCAATAAGGGGAAACGCTAACTCCAGACTGGTATTGGAAAATATGGCTTTACGCATCGGTTTATTGGTGTCAAAACAACTTGCCGGTAAGCGCAAATAATTTCCTTGAGTAAACAAGGGAGGATGCTTGCTTGAAATTCTTATCATTTTATCGTTGGCTCTCGCATTGTTTTTAATGCTGAGAAATTTTCCTCTAGCGAGCAATGAACCTAAAAATGAAGAAGGAGAGGAGATGGGTTTGTTGAATAACCTGTTCAAGAAACGGGAAGAGATAATCGAAGAGATTCAGGAGGAGATTAAGCGTGGGCAGGAAGACGTTGTTGCACCTGTTGAAATCAACATGGCTCAACAACGATATATGGAGCACAATCCAGAAATTGCGAAAATGTTGTATGCCGCGGATCAGGCATTAGCTGCCGAGGATTTGCGTGAGGCAGAAGAGAAAGCACTGGAAGCAATCATGAAGGATAAGCGCTCAGCTCAAGCTTATGTGATTTTAGGAAAGATTTCTCGCATGAGAGGTGATTTTGACGATGCAAAAGAGGCATTCAAGACGGCAATTAAATGTAATCCCGAGTTGGGTGAAGCATACTACGGTTTAGGCGATATGTATTTAAAAAATGAAAGCTATGCAGAAGCGATAGAATATTTGCAGAAAGCAGTAATCCTTGAGCGAGGCCAACCGGAGTGGCATGCATCGCTTGGCAAGGCATACTTGGAGGTGCGCCAGTTCGCGAAGGCTTCTAAGGCGTTCAAGCGTGCTGCAAATCTAGATATTGATAATAAAGAGTATCGTGATTTGGCGATTGAGGCTGAGGAAAAGTATCGTTCGCATTCGCACGTTCCAAGAGCGAAGTAGTTGCCGGTTACTCGGTGTGTTCGATGATTGTGAATTGCATGATATACGGATTGATTTATAGTAGATAAGCTGCTACAATACGTTGTGTTGATCACTGCGAGATAAGGCGGCCTTGCCCAATACGACATTGATTTAATTTGCCCAGGTAGCTCAGTTGGTAGAGCACACCCTTGGTAAGGGTGAGGTCACGGGTTCAATTCCCGTCTTGGGCTCCATGAATATTGCTAGCACACCTTGAAAATCGCATTAAGCTGGGATAGCGAAGCGGTCAAACGCGCCTGACTGTAAATCAGGTGGTCCACACCTTCGTAGGTTCGAATCCTACTCCCAGCACCATATTAAAATAATGGTTTGCGCCAGGCAGCAAGTAAGCTGGGCAAGTTTTTGCTTTGTGTAAATCACATCAAGAAGGATGCGAACCACTGGCAGCTAGCCACCTTAGCTCAGCGGTAGAGCAACTGTTTTGTAAACAGTAGGCCGTCGGTTCAAATCCGACAGGTGGCTCCAGTAAAATTGTTTAAGACCATAAATAGACAAGATTGTTCAAATAGAGGATAAGGAATGGCAAAGGAAGCGAGAAAATTGGTAACTCTTGAATGCACTGTTTGCAAGAGTCGAAATTACCACACAGAGAAAAGGCTAAAGGGACAGGGCGTGATTGCACGGCTTGAGTTTTCAAAATATTGCTCTGTATGCAAAAAGCGCGCACCTCACAAAGAAACCAAGTAGTTCCAATAACAAAGCTACTGCACTTTGCGAAAGAACGGCGATTTGACCACGCTTTGGCGTGGTTGTTCGTTTAATGTATAATACATTCGGAAAAGAGTTTTGATAGGGTCTTAGTTAAACGGTATAACTGCGATCTCCAATCCCGATGTTTGTGATAGGGGTATAGTTTAACGGTAAAACAACGGTCTCCAAAACCGTCGATCGGGGTTCGATTCCTCGTACCCCTGCCACAAGCTATCGGGACGATTCCTACAGGCCCTGCCAAAAATATCTCAGCGATTGCTGAGATATTTTTGTAGTGAACAAGTATAAGTCTTTTACTCTTACTGCAAATCCTAGATATCAGCTGACCGTGTTCCGAGAAACCTTGGCGAAATAGGAGAAGCGTTCCGCTTTTACACAGCAAATTCATTATTGCTAGTAATTACGGTCGCTCATTTCGTTGTTGTTTTCGGTATCGGTTTTGGTTTGTGTATGCGGGGAGATTTAACGTTAATTTGAAAAATGGGATTTTTTCTCATTCATCACACCAAAATCGGTGTGATTTAGGCGCGGTTATCACACTAACCGTCTTGCTCAGTCTGTTTGGTGGGATATATGAGATATAAGTAATTATTATTAACATATAGTATTTTCTTATTACAATGTGCTTAGCTCACGCCTGGAAGGGTTATACAAAACATAAAATTTACGAGTGGTTTTGGGGTTGCCTGTGGATAAGTGGATAGTGCCGAAAAAACATTGACAAAAGCGGTAAAAAAGTGTATAATGTTCATCGTTAACACTTGCAGTCTCTGATGGGACGAAGAAAAGGGGAAGCAGTTGGACGAGTACTATCGCTGGTCACAGGAGGGCGAGAGATTCCCGCCCGAGAAAGAAGCGGCGTTCGAGATCCTGCAGGACCTAGACGACAGGGGTGGGTTCGGCGGGTTCTGGGACAACTTCGACGACGACCTGAAAGCGGAGATCCTCGAGGGGTGGGCGGAAAAGATCAAGGCGAAGATGGTGCCCACTGCTTGAGCGCTTCCGCGCCAAACAACTGAATATATGCCGAGAGGAGAACCGTAACAGGCCTCCTCTTTGTGTTTTATTCGGGGATAGCTACGAAAAAATAATTTCTAACACTTTGCATAGTGTCCTGCCACAAGCTATCGGGATGATTCCACCAGATCCTGCCAAGCTCTTTTTTAGTTGCCAAAAAGACGAGATTCGAACGGCAACAATTTAATATATTTTTTGAGCTAGTAGATTATGCTAACGTTTTCTCGCTATCTTGAGAGAAACAGTCTTGAGGCATTTTGGTGGGTGAAAGGTTCTCGGTATTCGGGGTTTAATGAAGTTATAAAATCATTTGAAAACCTGATTAGCTGGTTGTAAATGTCTTTGTCGGCGTGCCAGCTTATTGAACCATCGGTGCCCCACATTACACGGTCTGGTGCTGAATCAAAAACTGGTTTCCACTTGGAGACAGCGGAATCAAGAATGGCTTGGTAGTTTTCATCAAAATAGGAAGTAAAGCCATCCTTCTTCATGTTGTGTGGATACATGAGAACCCGATCCGCGCCAAAGCCGGGTTTCTCAATGAGAGAAGCAGTGTCTAGCGTGAAATAGAGATTGTTGTATTTTTGCAGCAACATAGGAAGTTCGGCGTATAGCTCGGGGCCATGGAGCAAAAACTTATTGTCGGGATGTTTGGCAATTAGTTCCTCGAATTCAGGGAGCTGGCTATTATTTCGCAAATGAAATTGCAACCATAAATCATTTTGTAACAGAAAGTCCATCAGGTCGGACCAAATCTGATCTCTCAAATTGGATTGTTGAAATGGTGGGCGATAAAAAGCGATTTCGCCGAAACCTCGAAAATAACCTGGATAACGATTGATTACTTCTTGAAGTTTGGTAGGCGCAAGATCGTTTTCCGACCTTGGGTCAACGTGAAAGAAAGGGATAACCAAACCTGGATTTTCATCAACCAGTTCCAGTTTCTCTCTTGGATCTTCTCCGTTATTTCCCATGTTAATAAAGGCAATTGCACAGCCAATTCTATGTTGTTTCATTTGTGGAATGAGGTTTTCAAAAAAGTCGATATCATCGAAGTGGAGATGAGTATCGATGAAGTCTCCTTTGCATGCTTCCGTAGAAGCGACGTTCTCAACTTGACCGGCATCGGCGATTCTGTTTTCGTCGAGATATTTCCACAGAAAAAAGCCGGTGGAAGCGATGGCAATTGCGGCGACAGTAATCACTGTGGGCCAGAAGAATTTTTTTTCGGTCATTATCCCTCCAAACTATTACATTATGAATGACGTAACCTGCGGTTGAAATAGTTGCGTCTGATCGATGTTGGCGATTACATTGTAACAGGGTAGCGGGGTGCGGGGGGTAGCCTAGCGTATGTTCCTTTGTTTATTGTTTGATTATTTTTTCTTGTTGCCGTTTTTCTTTCCAGTTTCAATCTTTTTCATGGTTTCGCGAAAAGCAATACGGGGAAGCGTGGACTCGTTCTTGATCAGATAGTCTTTAACCTCTTCTTTATTTAGAACAGATAGGCTGCGGAGGAGCCAGGAAACAGCTTTGGTGATAAGGCCGTCCTTTTCGTGTTTGAGCTGTTCGATGGTGGTAAAGGCAAGTTGGCGAAGTTCTGGATCGTTTGTTTTTCCAACAACTGGAACCTGCAACACCAAACTGGCACGGCGTAAAGAAATATTATCGCTTTTAGCAAATTTATTAATCTTGTTTTTCCAATCATTCCAGCGAGCTAGCGCTTCAGCGCCGGTAAACGAGGACTGACAGATGACATCAATTTCTACCCAGCCTTTAGCTTTAGCTAACCACTTTTCTAATTGGGTAAAAGGTATTTGAGATCGAATTTCGGGTTTGAGCAAAGTGAAGATTTTGCCGCCAATGGCGTGTTCTTCGAATGTGTTCGCGGAAAATAGGTGGTCTAAAAGACAAACAAGATCGTCAGCGGTGTGCTTCGTCTGCTCTTGCAAGACGATCCTAGCTATTTTGACATTATCAGCTGTTTTTGTTCCAAGATATTTTTTGGTAGAACCCAAATAACGCTGAATGAATGCTTGCTCATCAGAACTCATTTCTTTTTTGGGTAACTTGGCAATTTCTTCGGATATTTGTTTTAGTGCCACTTGAACATGTCCGCTCGTTGAGATCATTTGATTCCGGATGGTTAATTAATATTGCGAGGCATATTGTAATATGACATTGATATTTTAGCAATTGTTGTTTAAGATGATCAACAAAGGCGTGCGGAGGGAGGCAACGATGTCGAACGCAGGTGCCGTAATACCCAAAGAATCAGCTCCAGAGCACTCAGGTGTGCCGGCTTCTGCTGAAGAGAAGCCGAGAGTCGCTCGCTTGGAGGTTCCGTTGTCCGAGGAGCCATCGAGTGAGATGGATTGGGGCTACGGAACTCCTTTCGACGAGGAGGGCTACATCGAGCTCAAGCGCAAGAGAGGTGTTTCTGAAACTGTAGTTTCCAGCTAGGAAACAGCGTTTGTTCATTCACCCAGGTATATACCTGGGTGAAATTATTTAGATTTATTAATCCAAACAAACTATACGGACTTATCGATAATCTTATCGTCTTTCATGTGGATAATCCTGTCGGCATAAGCGGCAACATCGTGATCATGCGTAACCATTATGATCGTAAGGTTTTTCTCGCGATGGATTTTTTAATCAGCGATATTAACTCAATAGATTTTTTCGAATCGAGCGATCCGGTCGGTTCGTCGGCAATCAGTATTTCCGGATTGTTGGTTAAAGCACGGGCGGCGGCAACTCTTTGTCTTTCGCCGCCAGAGAGCCTAGTGGGGAGATTGTTGATGCGGTCTCTTAGACCAACCAGTGTTAACAGTTCAAGGGCGCGCTCCCGTTTTTCTTGAGGCTGCCAGTATTTTCAAACATGGGGACCTGCACATTTTAAATGGCGCTTAAGGTAGGGATTAAATTGTGAAGCTGGAAGATAAAGCCGATCTTTTCTGCCATAAGCCGGGAAGGATCTTTGTGGTGGGGTGGCGCAGTTCCGTCAATAACGATAGCAAAAAGCTCCCTGTTGGGAGCTTTTTGCTTAGAAGTCGAATATTTCACCAAGCCAGGACTCTTTCTTTCTTTTCTTATAGTAATCATCTTCATGGCGATGTTCGATATGCCTATTGTCTTGGCGATCGGTGTGTCTTATTTCTTGCGGTACCGGTTGGCTAACTGATTTATCAATGATTTTGTCGAGTTCACCCCGGTCAAGCCAGACTCCGCGACATTCCGGACAATAGTCTATCTCGACGCCTTTCCGTTCCGACATTACTAAATTAACATTGCATGTTGGACATTTCATTTATTCTCCTTTTGGGGTTATATACTAGGATATTTTAACTTGTTTTGTCGCGCATGACAATTCTGAAGTAAGTGCGAACAGGCAGATTAATCAATGCGGGTTGATCAATTCAGTTTTTATTGATCTGAGCCTGTAATTAAGTTGACAACGGTGCTAGGGCGGGTATTATCAAGTCACTGACGGTCTGCCGATACCAAATTCGGCTCTATCTGCTCACGGAGGGAGCTCTAGCAATGTCAGAAGAGAGAGTGGTGCGACCAATTATCGATCTCGAGCTAGTCAATCCGTATTGCCTCGGGACCGTAAGAGGTCACCAGCACCTAAATGACAGGGGCAATTACGATCGAACGGAGTGGTTCGAAGACGTCTGGTATATAGGGGCGTTCAAAGTTAACGATGAGTATCAGTTCCGGATTTCCACGGATCGAGCCAGGTGTTTCGGGGCGCCGGAGTGGTTTCCCTGGTTGGAGGTAGCAAAATCAACTGATCCCGATCGGGCAAGATTGTGGTTGAGCGGCGTGGCGGTATCGGCAGCCAAAACGTACCTGCGTTGCATGACTGATGATAGGTTGCGGGCCTTTGACTCAGTCTACGCGAGGTCGAGGATGTTGGTCGATGCGGATGGTCATGAATTGATGGCCGTCACTGTCGATATCAAATCTCCAAGCGGCCAAAACATGCAGGTTTTGGCGACAGTGGGGGAGGATGTCGGGCGAAGAATCGCAGCGATCTGGGAAAACAGGGAAGTCCAGATCGTGGAGCGCTATCGTTCTGCACTCGCTCGTTCTCATAAATGGGTTGAGGAGGAGGTGCAAAGAAACAGGTAGCAACGACTTTGTCACCTGTCCAATTGGGCAGGTGTTTTTTATTAACTTCAAGGGGTTTCGGTTGATTTTGTTGGAGTAACGGAGTGGTTTGTTGGTTTATTAGGAAAAATCTATCAATTTAGTACGTCGTATTTTAGATGAAGATAGGATTTTTTAAGCTTTGTGATAGAAACGAGTTTGAGTGGCTTGATTTTGGATAGATCGTCGAGCGAACGGAGAGATTCGCCATCCATGATAGTAGGGGTGTCTTCGCCGCCAACTAGTAATGGCGCAATGACAATAGAGACTTTGTCAATCAGACCCTGACGTATTAGTTCGGCGTTTAGGGTGCCGCCGGATTGAATGGTGATGCGTTTAATGCCATATTCTTTCTTAAAGCGGCGGAAGAGATCCGGGAGATCAATCTTGTCTGGGTAGTGGATGGTGCGCAAATTGTCAACGTTTTTAAATTTGAAAGCCGGGTGGTTTTTGTTGGTGGTAATTAAGTATAGGGTTTTGCTTCGTTTGAGGAAATAGTCAACGCCGGTTTCAGTGAAATGGGGCTTGTTATCGATAATGATAAAGCGGACGGAGGTTTTATTTACGTTATCCTTGGGTATATTGGCACCGATTTTTGCCATGACACGGCCAGTGTTAAGCGAGTGAATGTCGGTGGTTTTTTCGATATCATAGTACTGGAAAAGTCCTTCGGCGACTCCGGAGATTTTCGGTAAGTCTTGATCGAAATCCAATAGGTCGGTGGCGCCGGTTGAAATCTTACCATCGAGAGACATGAGCATGAAAAGTTGGGTTTTGGGTCTATTGCTATTCACTATATTTATGGTAACAAATAAAAAAATATAGATCAACATTAATAATATTAAGCACTGCCCTGCATCTTGAACTCTGTTCTTAGCGGAGAGATTTGACACTGCCGTTAGGGGAGAGTGTAGGGTGGTATTGTTAACGTTAATCCTTTACCGTCGAGGTTATGGCGGGAAAATAATTATTGGCGATTTAACCATGGAGAGCAATCTTATGTACCGGATAGGAGTGTTTTCGAAAATGAACAGAGTAACGATAAAAGCTTTGCGGTACTACGACGAAGTTGGTTTGCTGAAGCCGTCTCGGGTGGACGAATGGACTAATTACCGGTATTACGGCGCGG
>JAKJEK010000012.1 GCA_022705465.1 Patescibacteria group bacterium
GCCCAATATAACCAAAGACCTCACCCTCCCGAACATCAAGAGCGAGGTCTTTCACACCCAATACTTTGCCCCGGAGGTAGTACTTAGTTAAAGCTTCTGTCTCAATCACCTTCATAAATTAAAGTATACCACTGGGGGCACTAAACAGCAAACAATTTAGCGTACATAGAAAGTTTCTGATTCGTTGAGCCGGTCGAAGATGATTCTATAAGTTCCGTCAGGCACTCGTTGTCCCTCGTTATCCCGGAGGTCCCACGTCCATGTTCGGCTGTCGCCCGGCTCTATCGGAGTGATCACCTGCAATGCTGTCGGCCTGAATACGGTTCGTCCGTAAGCGTCAACAATCCTCCACGGGGCAGAGTTTTGCAAATTAATCGTGCGGTTACTGTTATTGATTAGCGCAAACCTGACCTCATCGCGAATTGGCTGCGCTGATAAGATCCTCAGATCAATCCGATCCCGGATATCCTCTCTTGGCGGAAACATGTGCCTATGGTCGTGATGGTATCGATACCATATCTTGTAATACTCCTTGTATCGTAACCAATAGTAGTCGGCCAGCCTTTGATGATGCCTATCATCGTAATGGTCTTGTCGATGACTTGCCTCGACTTTACTAGTAGCCAGGGGGCTGAGCACTGCAGACAGAATTGCCGTAGCCGCAAGCAGTTTGCCGACCTTGGAAAACAATGAATGGTGATTTCTTCATAGCGTCTCCATTAGTTTAATCCCTTCACCCTGCATCTATTATGTGGTAAGCGGGAGCGTGAAGAAGTGCGAACCCGCCACAGAAACCTCTGCCGATTTAGTCGGGAAGCACACCATCTCCCTCTTCCTCTTGTGAGTCTAATTTGTTGATGCTTGTTTTAGAACAAGAAGGCAATCAATGGGCAAACAGAATTTAAGTTGATTTCCTGTGGTGGTATCAAAAAATTTCCGGCAAACAAAAATTGCCTGATAGCTAGTTGGTATCCCTGCTGCAAAAAATCAAACTGTTTGCGCCAGGAAACGATCACCGGATTTATGATCGGAATTGGAATGTTTCGATCATCTGATCAAGTTGATCGGGATCACCAACGCTCTCGATAACGATTGCCTGGTTATCCGCCGGTATTAGTACGCGCTGAAACACACCCTTAGTTGGGCTTTGTACTGTCAATATTATTGCGCTGCCATTGACTGTTTTGAGCGTGCGGACATCGGTAATTCGCTCACCAGGGTCGCTAATCGCATTGTATAAGTCTGTTGGACTTGCTCCGGCCACATCGTTTATAACGTTGATTGTTCTCCGTGGTTGATCGTTTTGGCTAATCACTACCACCCCCTGGTTGGCTTCGGTATTTACCGACCAACTTTCCGGATATCGGATACTAAAACCATTTTGCTGATTTGTATAGGTATTCCACGTTCTCGTTGCTTCTGGAATCTGCTGCTCAACATTTTCATCGATCTCTCGGTCTAGCTCTTCCACTCTTCGGCTTAACTCATCAACCTGTCGTTCTAGCTGCTCGTTTTCTGCTTGAAGATTCCGGTCCCCAACCAGGGTCTCGCGTGTAATGAAGTAGGTGGCTAATCCTACCACCAGAGCAGTAATAACTATGGCCAGGATAGTATTATTTCTTCTTTCCATAACGCCTCGCATTATCTGATAATTATAACTACGTGCACCCACCACCAGCTTAGTGCCGGAGACGCAGATTCTCAACTCTAAAACCTGCCATTTCCGGCATTTCTCCAGGGCGGGCGGGTTATAAATATAAAAATCACCTATTAGAAATAGAGTTCGGTTAGTGTAGAGGGAAAAATCTAAAAAGCCAGGTATGATAAGCAACAATTCACCTATATATTTTAGTTGCGGACCAATTAAATGAAATTCGGCGTATAATACCTAGCTAAAACAAGGAGGTGCGATATGGTGCTGTCAATCATCAACATAATCCATGCTTCCAAGTATCCGCCAGAAGATCCTATTCCGGGGTCTCAAAAATGGAAAAAGTGTATCTCTCGGCTGGAGCACAGCGAAGAGGACACAACATTAGAAGTTGCCGAGATTCATGAAACAAGGAGCTCTAGAGCCAGTCGGAGCTCTATTTTTTATACTTATCTAAATAGTTTTGGTCAAAAAAGGCGCTAGATTTGTTGTGCACAGAATCTATCCTTGCATTTGGCGGCACATAGTTGGTTGTTGGTTGCAATGTGCCAGAATAACAAAAGTGGACTGCGGTCGAACAGTCCACTTTTGTCTGTTATGTGATATGACCTTCACGCTGCAGCAGTGCTATCTCTCTCCTTTGGGCCTCTGTCTGATTTATCAGAAACCTGCAACGCCGCGACGATACATCGCAGACCTCGTGTGTTTCCAGTAGTTGAACACCATGCTGAAGCAACAGCTCACTTTCAAGTCGCGCATAATCATTGTTGGCAAGCTCTTCGTTATTTTCGCTTTGGGTCAGCTTGGCGCGTAATACGGCCGATACCGTCCAGGCTTGGATATGCTCGGGAATACTGGTTCCGTAGATAACCTCGTGCTCGCTTTCGTGCTCGTGTGACGCGCCTACCGGCTGATAATTAACTCGCCCATCTGGCGTGACATAGAAGAACTCATTTAACGATCCTGAAACATTGGCTGCGTTGATTATGCGGTTTTCCAAATCCCGTGCCAATCGGCACAAGCCCTGTTTGCGTAGGCCAAGGGCGAAGGCATTAGTCATTACTGGCCAAGATACGCCGGACCCCTGGTAGTCATAATAGTCAATAGCGCCAAAATGCCGCAGCGCCCGGCTGCGGATGCCGGCTTCGGTGAGAAAATCAGGAGAATATAGCTTTCTGGTAATCGCCTCAACATATCTAACTCGCTGATCGTGCTCGATTGTGTCGAATAGCGAAGTCTCCAGGACCTCTGACGGTACTGAGGTAATGGTTTTCAACTGACGAATCCGGCGGTTGTTATCTCTGTCGACAGCCATCGCGAAAAATTGTTCTCTTTCCATCCAGAATAACTGTAAGGTTGAGGCTTGCAGCTTTTTAGCTAGCGAGAGCCACTGATCAACTTCTGTGGGTCGCTCCTGAATAAACAGCTCTGCTGCCATGGCTAGCGCATCGTATGCCAGGCCTTGCACCTCGAACGACGCGATCGGTGCGCCCACATTAGCCAGTGTGCCGTCCGGGTGCAAGTAGGCGGTTGACCCATCGCGCATCACCTGCCACTTAAGGCTTTCCGGGTGGGATTGTTGGAACTCAAGCAAGCAAATCTCTGATTCCTCAATTTTGGCGGCGGTCCATCGTGCTGCTGCCAGTACACTGTCCTTTATTGAGATCAGATTTCCATTGCGGTGTAATACTTCTTTGTTCAGAATTTCGTCGCCATACTGCCGGCGGAACAAGCATACTAGTCGAATAAACTGTGGTGTTGCGTCAACGCTTCCGTAGTAGCATAGCTCACGTTCATGTTCGCTCCATCCCCACTGTTTAGCCAGAGTTTTCATGATGGCCTGTTGTTCTTGCTGCACCTTCTCGCTACCTACAAACAGGTTCCGGTATTCGTGGGGGATTTTACCCGGCTCTTCTTCGTTTAAAGTATTACTTTTCGAACCCTGAAGACGAGCCAGGCTGGTAATAGCCAGCTCTGACACCGAAGGATACCGGGGCAGTAAGTCAAGCGCCACTCTAAGTGAATCGCGGCCGAAAATTGCCCCCTTAAATAGGTGGGAATTACTGGCCTGGATACCACTGGGTGTTATTACTTGCAGTAGCGCTCCGTATAATTGCGGGAATCCTAAGTCCTGTTTCAATACCGGTGGCAATGCGGCGGTTGACTTGCGCTTTTGCTTTCTCGTCAAACGTATTGCAGTAAGTCCATTTAAGACTTTCAACATAAAATCCTACTAACTTCTTGTATTAATTAATGTAGTTATTCAAGGGGGCATATACCACACTTCAAATGTACTATAGGTAAAAAAATCGGCCTCACACAGCTCGACGGATAAAAGAGTGGTTAGTTGTTAAACATGTGGCTGAGTCGTGTATTAACGCCATCAAACTGCGTTACAATCTGCTTTTACTCTGACCCATTATCGCACCTGATTTACGCCTGTAAACCTGCTTCAAAACCAGGCGCTACTTATTATGTCTGGACGAATCAGAAACTAAAAAATATAACCAGGCAAATGATAAAAAAACAGAATACAGTACTTGCAATATAATGCAGATAAATTATTTGGCACTCCTCTTAGTCAGCGAACATAGCTTCTTGTTGGTTAATCAGCCTAAAAAACGCCGGGTAACTAATGGCGTTTTTTAGTAATTTGGGATATTATAAAGTTAAATTCAGTATTGATACGCTTATAACATCGGACGGGAGGGGAGATGCCGCCAGGTGGCAAAAGTAAGAAAAAACAATTGAATGAACTCTTGATACCGCGGGAAATTGAGCGCAAGTTTATCGTTGCTGAGCGTCCAGCGATACTAGATAGTAATCCTGAAGTCGAAACGGTGGAGATCCGCCAGGGCTATATTTCGGTTTCCAAAGATGACAATGTGGTCCGGGTTAGGGAGGAAGCGGGATCGGAGGGAGTTCGATATACCCTCGCGGTTAAAGGTCCAGGCGATAAGGATCGGGAGGAGACCGAGGGAGAGATTTCAAAAGCGCTTTTCGAGTCGCTCTGGGCTACCACCAAGGGACGCCATGTGAATAAGACCCGTTACAAGATTCCTCGTGAGGGGGCAGAAATTGATTTTGATATTTATAAGGATGATCTGGAAGGCTTAATGACCGCCGAGGTAGAGTTCGATTCTCTTGAAGAGGCCGATGAGTTTTTTGTGCCGGAGTGGTTTAGTCTGGAAGTGACCGCTGATCAAGCTTATAAAAACGTGAATTTGGCGATCCACGGTTTGCCTAAGGAGGCCACAGGGGGTGCAATCGTTCCAGAAGATGAGCCTGGTATCCCCAGATATAATCTGGAAAAGGGAATAACCCTGATAATCCGTTCAATCGAATTCTATCTAAACACCAGAGACACAGTTATTGTTGCTGTGGCCGGAGGTTCGGCCTCGGGCAAGACCAGCGCTGTCTCTCAGGCTATCAAGCAGCATTTTGGTATCGATTCAGTAATGTTATCGCTTGATGATTACTATAAAGGCAAGCGTTTTATGTCGGGGCGAGTAGCCAAAGGCGACAACCTCAATTGGGATCAGCCGGAAGCTGTAGATATGGCCCTTGCTAGACTACACCTATCTAGATTAAAGACTGGGGCTGCCGTCAATAAACCCGTTTACAGTATGAAGAGTGGAGAACGTGAAGGGTATGAACCATTTGAGCCGCAAAAAGTGGTTATTGTAGAGGGCTTGTTTGCTCTGAACGATGAAATAAAAAGCGAAGCAGATGTAAAAGTGTTTGTTGATATTGGTACTCATGGACGAATTTTGCGCCGGTTGCTTCGCGATGTTGAACGGACTGGGCAACGGCCGGTTGATATTCTGAACCGATTCGCCTCAAATGTCGAGCCTATGCACGAGAAGCACGTTGTCTCCACTAGAAATAACGCCGATTTTATTATTAACAATGAATACGGTGCAGAGGTCGAAGCTGAGCGCTCCGGCTTGCATGAGGTTCAATTAAAGTTCAGATCTACTCTTGATCCGGAACTGTTGCGGCACCTGGGTGCGGAGCGTTTAGGCACAGTCTATCAGGTAGACCATTACTACAACCCGAAAGACCGCAACCTGATTGAGACCGGTGAAATCTTACGTATACGCGAGGAAAGCGGTCACAGGATATTAACCTACAAAGGTTCCAAGATTGATTCTCGCGTACATGAACGCCCAAAGTTTGAATTTGAAATCGACGAAGAAACCGAACAGAAGTTTCTCGGTATTTATGGCAGAGAAACGAAGACGATCGAAAAAGTTAGAGCTCTCTATCAGCTTGACGGAGTAGTCCTTTCCCTTGATCAAGTTGGCAAGCGCGATGGTCGGGAATTGGTTAATCTGGGTAGTTTTGTCGAGATTCGTTCCACTGGAGGCAAACACAATAGCGATCACTTAAATACGGTTCTTGATCGGCTTCAGCTTGAGCTTGAAAAAGGCACCAAAGAGTCCTACTTCGAGATGTAGATCCAGCAGGGTTATTACAACCTGGCGATGATGCCCTAATATATTGGCGAGAGTGGGCGTGCTTGTTAAATATCCTCGACGGGGCACAGTTTTTGTTGTGCCCGTATTTGTGGTCTCAGACAGCCAAGTTCCTGCAAGGAATCCATTGCCGCAGTCATTATTTTTTGTGCATTAAGTAGTGAAGAGCAATGAATCTATCAAATTTCCTTAAACTTGAATAAAGGGGCAATACTTACAGAAGGGAGGTGAGAAAACAACATGATAAAAGCTCGTGGTATAACACCCTTCGCAACTTTTTTGGTCGGTGCAGTCTTTGCAGCGGCCGGTTTTATAAGTGCGTCGGGCAAGTTAGGTGTAGCTAAAGTGGAAGCAGGCTACAGAGACTATGACCACCACGCCACCAAACAGAACGTAGAGTATGTTTCTATTCGAGACTTTACGTATCAACCTACCCCGCTGGTAATCAAGAAGGGTACGACTGTGGTGTGGATCAATAATGACCGGGTACCCCATACTGTTACAAGTACTGATAGCAAATTCGATTCTGGGATAATTCCGGTTGGCGGAAAGTACGCGCACACCTTCGAGCATAAAGATGAATTCAGATATTACTGCACACTGCATCCGTTCATGAAGGGTAGAGTCATCGTCAAAGATGGCTATTACGGTTATGATTACGACTACGATAAGCATGACTATAGCAGGTTTGACCAGGACAAGTACGGCTACAGTAAGTATGACCATGGCGAATTCGATCGCTATAAGCATGATTATGATAGGTACGACCACGGCAATTACAGCTACAGCAAGCACGACTACAGCAAGCACGACTACAGCAAGTATGGCTATAACAAGTACGATTACGGTAACTACAGTCATAGCAAGAAGGTTGTCCAGAAGAAATCTGTCCATGTTCCGCCCAAAAAGGTAGTTGTGGTGCATAAGGAGGTAGTAAAACCTGAAGTGCATCGCAAGGTAATTGTGAACAAGCCTGTGCATGTTCATCCGATAGTCAAGCCCGTTCACGCCAAGCCGGTTACGAAACCAGTTCACGTTCATCCTGTTCAGCAAAGTATGCACGCAAACGTTAATATCAACTCCGATATTAGGAAGAGTAAGGATGTGTCAGTAAACAATTGGGTGAATATCGCATCTAGACAGACAGCTACATCACCAAGTGCTGTTTACAGGCCGGCAACACACCATACTTACGCACAACCGGCTCAACATAGCGTACGTGCCAATGTTGATATTTCGACTAAGGTTACAGACAGCCGAAATGTCAGAGTTAACAATTCGGTAAACATCAACGCTGGAATGAACTAGCCAGGTTCATCACCAGGAAAGTAAGGCCACCGTGGGTAATAGGTGGCTTTGCTGTTTTATGTCGAGCGAGGCAGCCAGGTTACAGGGTTATATCATCACGGCAGTTTTTGGTATAGTGAATGCATGAGTAAAATTAGAGTCGCAGTACTGTTTGGTGGCAGGTCGGCCGAACATGAAGTTTCCTTGCTATCAGCCCTAAACATCATTAAAGCGATCGACAATAATAAATTCGAAGTAGTTGCCATTGGTATCGATAAATCCGGCCAATGGTATTTGTGTGACTCTGGGGAGTTCCTTGTGGGTGCTACTGATCCCAAAACCATTGCCCTTAACACCCAGGGCGCTATGCAGGTTGAGCTCTCAATCGGAGCTCGGCCTGGCCGCCTTATTACTACTGACGGACGGGTAGTCCAGCAAATTGATGTGGTATTCCCGGTGCTGCATGGTACCTACGGTGAAGACGGTTCGATTCAAGGCCTACTTAAGCTTGCTGGCGTCCCGTTTGTTGGCGCGGGTGTTCTGGGTTCGGCTGTTGGTATGGATAAAGATGCGATGAAGCGCCTTTTGCGCGATGCTGGCATTCCTGTTGCCAGGTTTTTGACACTGAACCACCCGCAGGAGCACGGCTACCAGGCCGTCGTTGACTCCCTGGGCCAGCCATTCTTTGTTAAGCCGGCAAACCAGGGTTCTTCTGTTGGCGTCTATAAAGTTCACCATGAGTCTGAATGGCATAAAGCCATATGTGGGGCGTTTAAATATGACCGCAAAGTCATAGTTGAGGAATACATCGAGGGTCGAGAGATTGAGTGCTCTGTGCTTGGTAACGGTAATCCCGTTGCTTCACTTCCTGGTGAAATAGTGCCGCAAGCCGAGTTTTACTCGTACGAGGCCAAATATATCGATGAAAACGGTGCGATCCTGGATATTCCATCGAGCTTACCGGCGGAAATACAGGAGCGGATTAAGGCAACGGCCATCAAAGCGTTTCAAGTCCTGTGTTGTGAGGGCATGGCTCGCGTAGACTTTTTCTTGCGTGGTCAGGAGGTAATCGTAAATGAAATCAATACCATTCCCGGGTTTACCAAAATTAGTATGTACCCCAAACTCTGGGAGGCTAGTGGTTTGTCATATACCAAACTAATCAGCCGTTTAATTGAGCTGGCGTTAGAGCGCCACGAAATCGAAGAGGGCATTAAGACAGACCATAATTAATACCCGAGCACAAGTCCTATACCAGAATCGTACCTGCGCCGAGCATTTTCTGTGCAGTTTCGAATACCCGGGGCTCTATTCCAGCCTCAAGTCGCCTTCGGATATCTTCTGGCATTCGCGCCTTTACCTCATCCTGATGTTCTAGCAGGCTGCGTAAACAACCGGTTAATTCATCGTCGAGCGTTGCCAACTCTGGGTTATTGCGGAAGTATTCCCATGCAACCGAGTCATCAGTTTTCTTTTTCATGCAAAATGAGCAGCCATGATCAATAGCAATCTGTTTCGTTTGGTCGTTTAGGCAAACTAATAAATTGTGGGCGTTTCGATCAGCGTTGTTGATTAATCTATCCAGCATTGCCATCTTCTTCCAGGACAGCCCCGAAACCAATTCAATACGATTCAATTCCGGTACTCGCGCCGGTACTTCGGCCAGTGCTGGCGGAATATAGAGTTGCAGTGAGCCCGCCTCGTTGCCAATCGTACGCAATACGGTTGGTGGCACGATACCAAGCTTTGCATAGTAATCGATTAAGTATGCGGCCACCTCTCTAGTGTACATCGACTTGATATTGAACTCGCTCAATCGCGTTGGTTTTTCTCCATTCTGCGGTTTAAATACAGCCAACAATCGATTCTCTCCGTCGAGTATTTGGAAAAATCTGATGCCATTTGACCTTTGGATTTCGCCGGCCAGTTTTGGGTCGGGCGTAATCTCCATCATGATTACTTGATTGGTGTATGTGCCTGCTACCTCTGGCCGCACTTCGCCGATTTCGCCGATGGTGCGCGGCTCTGCCCCTTCGAGTACTCGTAAAAACTCATCCCGATAGGTGAGAATATATCCCGGATCTCCTTTTCTGATTTCGTCATCAATCTCTGCGGGCAATAGCCCTAATCTTTCGCCCATATGGTACCTCCTGGTTATCTGCGGAAATTATAGCATGTTGATCGGAAAGTATCTAAAATATCGCCATTAAAAAACCCGCTAAATTAACATAGCGGGTTATTGCTGATCGGCCTTTGTCCCTCGTTCTTTGAGAAACTCGGCAACTTCTTTGTGTCCCTCTTTCTCGGCCCACGCCAACGGCGTGTAACCGCGCAGTGTTCGACGGCCGATCTCTGCTCCTCGTTCGACGAGCAGTTTGACCGTCGACAGGTGTCCATGGTGGGCAGCCTCGTGAAGCGGCGTAATCCCAAAGCGATCGCTTGCGTTCACGTCTGCCCCGTGTTTGATTGCTGCCTCAACGGCCTCATCAACCCCCGTCTCGGCGGCAGCCAGAATCAACCTTGCAAGTGCCGACTCCCGTTTTGACGACTCTATCATAAACACCTCTCCCTCCCTCTATGCCACGCATTCAAATGTTGATATTAACACGAATATCAATAACTGTCAATCCCTTGTTTTGCGCTTGATACCTGCATAATCTAGACAACCGTATCATCATTATCCTCAGTCTACCGAGAGTTAGGGTAAATTGCGATTACGAATCTATCAGTTAATAGTTTTGCGGCGCCAACGTCAACAGGCCCCTCGCGCTTGGGGTAGTTTACGTTGACGGATTCGCCGTCAACAACAAAATATAAAAAAAACATGTGCCATAGACATAAATATGGTAATAACCTGATTAAACGATCTGGTCTCTTGAAAACACTAAAGGGAAGAGATACAATCAACGGCTCTTTAAAAAGTACCTTGCAGAAGGAGGACAGATGAAACGCATGACACGCAAGCAAGTCTTGTCTAGTCTTGTTATCTTGCTATCCGGCAGTATCGTGGTGGCCCCAATGGTTATGGCTGAGCACTCGCCAAGGTCAGTGATGACAAATATGGCAATCAGTGCAAGCGATATTAGGGAGCCGGAAATTTCCGGTCAAATATTATCTGATAGCCAATTAAACGGACAGACGTCACAATCAAACAAAGAGGGGAAGAATAAATCCGCTATTCAGCCCGGGGCTGATCATCGTGCGATTGAACCCAAAACAATCGGCGATGAGCATCGAGGAGAAACAATTGGCCAGATAGACCAATCCGGAACGGATCCTTCTTTGCCGCCGCCAACTATCCAACCTGATGATTTGTGGCACGAAAACAAGCAAACAGGGATTGAGGTCTATTTGATTACAAAAAATCCGACGGCGACCGGACCGGTTATGTTTGGGCTAAGAAATAGTACTAATATGGTAGTTAATTTACCCACTTCTGCACCATGGAGAATTATTGACGCAAACAACCATCCGATTTCTACTCCAATAACTGTTCAGGCAGTCACTGCAATCGAGCCAGGTGAAAAGAAAGAATGGTTCTGGGATTTACGGGGTGATAGCAATTCGCTGGTAGGGCCAGGACGGTACTATGTCGATTTTCCTGGTTTCTTAGAACTCCGTATCCCGATTGACGTTATCGAGGTTGATGATGTTGACGCTGATAGTCTCTACAGCGAGGTTGCCTAGATTGGCGAATTTATTACTAGCACAAAGTGGATAATAATTTCCAGCTTTCATTAATTAAGATAAGACCGGCTTGTTGCCGGTCTTATCGGTTGTGCTGCTCCTAGTGCGGCGACCGGAGCAGGGTGACTGGTTGGTCTGCGTCAATCGACGGCAGAGCGATTAGAAAACCATTCCCGTACTCTGTGCTATAGCCCTGTCCTTCCAGATGCCTGATTACTGTTTGTTTCAGGTCGGCCGTGCCCAGCGAGTAAAACCCGTGGCAACAGTCGACTTTGAGCAGAATCTGCCCGGCCATGGGCGAAACCGCCTTGAACTCGTCGAAGCGGGGATGCTCCCGGCTCATCAGCCCCGATAGAAATCTGGACCAGACTTCCGTGTCACCCGCAACCAACCCTTCCAGTACTTCCTGTAGGTTTGGCTGGATTGACGTAGGCGAGCTGAAGTATCCCATTCCCTTCAGAGAATCAGTCTCTTCTGCTGCCTCCAGGACTGCAGTCTGGTTTTCCGGTGTCTGATGTTTGAGGTAGGCCAGCAGGGCATCTAGGTAATGGTCATAGCGGGCACGCCGCTCTTGGTCTCGACCGATGTGCGAGAATGCGTCTCCCATTGTTGGGCCCCTCCAGTAGTGGTTTCTGTCCTACATATATAACAGCTCAAAGCCAAGTTCGCAATCGCAAGGAATTAAGTTGACAAATAACGCAAATTAGGGTGCTGTGCAATTACCAGAAATTACCGGAACCCCTGCCGTGGAAAGGAGATCTCAATGGCATCGCCATTGCTGACACGCAAGCGCGGTCTGAGCCGTGATGAGTGGCATCTTCTTATCGAAGAGCAGATCAGGCGAATCGAGCCTTTGCTGGGGCGACTTACCTTTCCTACCCTTGGCGGACTTCGATGTCTGAAAAAACCATCGGATCCAGGTTGGGATGTCGCTCTTGAATCCGGCGACCCTATCGTTCGGTGCGAATTTCCCTACGAGGGTGGCTTGTTATCCCTCGAGGGGATCTTCGGTTGCACCCGGCCGGATAACAGTCCTGCAGGAATGCAATCAGGCACATTGCCAGTCTGGGGTTTTTCGGCGAAAACCGGCTGGATCGCAGCCGAAGCAACGATCAATATGATTGAGAGCGAACTTGGGCTTGGCAGGTGCGGCTGTCTCGTTGAGGCCTGCACGCACCTTGTCGTCCAGCAGTCCACAATCAAAGAGATCATCGCCGTCCATCACCCCTGGGGCGTGCTCGTTGCCATCCAAAAGGCCTTGCAGAGCGCCAGGTATGCCCTTGAGCGAAGGCTTGACGAGGCAAATAGTGTCCTAAGTCAGGTCTCCGAGGATGTCGGGTTGGCGCACGATCTGGTTTGGTCGGAAGATGAGTATTTCTCGATCGGCCTCAAGCTCTCCCGGGAACACATCAGGCCGCACCGAACCATGGATATACTCGGCCACGACGATGCAACGAACCGCTTGCTGATCCGCGTGTACTTCCGGAAGGGCGAGCAGGTCTGCGACCAGTGCGGCACTGTCAGCCAAGCCTCACCATTACCGGCCTGTGCGGCTTGCGGCAAGCTAGAAGTGCCGCAAAGCGGTGTTGTGGTCTGATACCATAAACCGGGGTTCTTGACCCCGGTTTTTA
>JAKJEK010000123.1 GCA_022705465.1 Patescibacteria group bacterium
TGGCTTGGAACTACCTGACAGCGTCGAGCGTGATCTACCCAGGCGATAAGCTGCTGCTGCAGGTCACCCCGCCAGCAACCAACACGCCCACGCCTGCACCAGCAACTGAGACGCCATTGCCAAGCCCCACAGCCACGCCCAGCCCTTCACCCACGGCAACGCGGCTCTTCTTGCCAACATCCACCGCCAGCGAAACTTCGGCAGAATTGGGTGTGGCAGAAAAGTCAAACAACTGGCTCTTGCTCCTGGCCGCGGCAGCCGTTGGAGTGGCGGTATATCTTGTTTTCAGGTCGAAAAAAACTGGAATATCTCCCGAGTGATTCTGGTTATAAATTAAATTCAGATAAGCCAGGATGGACATAAAAAAGCCACCGGTTGGTAAACGCGGTGGCTATCGTGATATATTTCGAAATCATTTACGCTGCATCAAAAACAGTGTGCGTTTTGATCCTTCAACCAGTTTCTCTTCAAGTAGTAAGAAATGCTGCTCAAAAGCTTGTCTGAACCCGTCGAGCGTGTAATCCGGAAAAATATCCAACCGTGAAGCAAGCAGCCGTTTCACCTGTGAGTCTTCCTTGGGAACAAATTCAATGATCAGGTATTTTCCCAAATCTTTGAAGTATGAAGCTACTTTCACCAGGGGGACATTATTAGCAATTGCCAAATGATGAATGAGAGCCAGCGCCATCACCAGGTCCACAGGTCCGCGGGCTTGCATGGAGCTGCGCTCAGCGTTATGCCACCCCAGATCTGGTGAAGGATTAGTCAGATCCATTACCAACGGCAGCATGCACTTTTCTTTGTTCTTTTTTACCAGGTCGTAATTTTGCTGCACAGCCCCTGGGTCGATATCAAATGCTACGGTAGGGATTCCCATATCGCTGGCAACACGACTGAATTCACCAGTATTTGCCCCAAGATCCCAGACGGTTTTTGGAGAAACTTGGCTCACAAAACTGCGCACCAGATCCCTTTTTGCTTCAAAGGAACTTTCGGTGTAGTTATTGTCCTGATAGTAATCAGCCCATTCTGTTTCAATGGTTTTGACATTAAGCGAGCGGACTGTGGAGAGCAAGCTGTCAAATAGTGCGAGCATGGTTGATTTGGTGAACTTGCCCTTGCTTACAACCTCTTGCTGACTAACATTTTTATCGGCATACTTTTTTTGTGAGCGGGCGTGGAGGTGGATGTGGGTCGATAATCCAAAGCTCAACTTGGTACTGGCAGGGAGAAGTTTACTCGCAAGATCAAGCGGAATACCATCAATGTGATTTTTTAGTAGCTGCCCAAGGCGGATATCGGTCTTTGCCATGAGTGCCAATGGTGCCAGGAAGTGTTGACAAAACTGTTTATAGGCTATCCAAGGCATGCCTTCTTCGTATTTCTCGAACGACAAGGTGTCAATAAATATCGGTCTTCCATGTTGGAACTGGATATTGTAAGCACTGGCATCTTTAAGGCTCATGCCAAACTCAAGCGCCCGGAGTGCAATTGCCAGGGTCAGAATGGCAGCATCCTTCAACTGGTTAAAACACCATTCGTAGGGGTAAGAAATGAAATCAATGTTCTCGGGCTGAATGACTTTGTAAGCAATTTTTGGTCGTGGCGCAAGGGCAAGGTCAACTTCTTTGTGGGCTACCAGAGTTCTCGACTTGTTTAGCTGATCATACAGACCGGAATTCATCAATAAGTCATATTCTTCCTGATATTTTTGGTTAACCTGACGATATAACTTGCCCTCGTGCTTAAACATAAAACCACTCGGATCTCTAAACGATCCGCTTAAGTTTTCAGTCATATTTCACCCCTCCTGAATGGGTAGTTTTGAAAGTCAAAGAATAGTACCGAATAAGCTATTCTTTGGTCGAATCGGATTCCGATGCTACAGCTGTAGGATCATCGGTAATAATCTCTGTTGAATCCTCTACAGAAGCATCGCTTGCCTTTTTTCCAGTAAAGAATGCTTTTATGTTTCTCCAAAAAATTCGGATAGCAACACCCGCGCCAAGAAGAGCAGCTAAAACGATCTGAATCAACATACTTCCAGTGCCAGGATCGAGATATTTTTTTGGAGCACCACTAATTGCAGAGTTAAATATAATGTGGATCATACTCACCACTCCTGTAATAGATTCTTATTTATGAGAATATTATACACGTTTTATTCAACCGGCACATCAACGCCAAAGGCACAATCAAACACGACAGGAAATGTGTTGATCGGATTGAAGTCATCAGATAATGTTATCTTTTCGCAACCTGGAAGCAACATCGCATTTAGGATCGAGGTTTTGTATTCTTCGTCAAACCCTTCCAGAATTTTACTGCCCAAGTTAGAGGTTCCTTTATTTCTTGCGCCATGATCTGATTGCAATATAATAATTGGAAGATCGTCAGCAGGATATTGAGAGAGAATATTATTCACTAGTTTTTCAGCTATATTAATAGCAAATTTATAATTTCCAAGATAATAATCCCAATTTTGGTGGTAGGCTGGTTCTACAATATTTCCATTCTCGTCAAACATAAATGGCATATGTGGAATCATCAAATGAGCGTAAACAAAAATCGGTTGCTCTGATTTCTCTAACTCTCCCATCTCCGAAACCGTGAAATAGATCATGTTTTTGTGTTTTTGGAGCTCAGGATTATGTATTTTATACAAATCTTCGAATACCAAGAGCATTGTCTTGTC
>JAKJEK010000124.1 GCA_022705465.1 Patescibacteria group bacterium
CACCTGCAAGGATTAACAGCGCCACCCAAAAGAGGCCTTTCTGATCTATGGTGCGCATCTGTAAATTGTCGATGGCATATTGCATCACCTTGGGCATGATCAACTGGATCAAGTCCACCAGGATCAACATGATAATGCCCCCAACGATCTTGCCATAACTCTTCCGCAAATAGGGAAGAATCGAGTCAAAAGTTCGCATTGAAACTCCGTTGTTATTTTATCAACACAACTCACTTTAAATCCAATCTCGACAATTCATAAGCTGGGTTGATACAACAAGAAAGGGTCTGGGGTGCTATCCAAATGGCAAGAGCCTATTTGTCAATAGAAAAGAAGGTTTTCCCCACGAATTACACCAATTTTAGGCCAGCTAACGCCGGAGTTTTTACTCTAATCTTTCTTTGGCCTTACTTACGCAAAATACAGCTTCCTATCTATAGCTCGGGGTAATTCAGGGATTGTACGGTCGCTCGCTGAACCGGCTTGTACGGGCGCTCGCCGTAGCGCCGCTTCTTCTGGATACTCGTACGGTCGCTCGCCGCGCGAGTTTGTCATTTGGTCGGTCCGGCGACCGTCCCTTACAGCGAAGCTGCGTCGCCCTTACTTACCCGCAGGGCGATGCCGTGGCGATACTCGGGTTTTTCCCGAGTGGCTCCGAGTAATCACCGGGCGGGTAAGCAAGGTAGAAGTAGCCGGCGACCGCCGGCTACATGTTAGTTACCCTCCGTATTCATCCGCGGACTTATTCAAATTGCCAGCGTTAGCTGGCCCATAATTCGTGCCAATTCGTGTTATTCGTGGAAAAATCAAAAGTCCCAGAGCTATACGGATCTCAGCAAAAAGCACGCCCATCCCTGAAACCAGCGCCAGCAGCTCTCCATCTCTCCTTCTCTCCCTCTTGCCAGCTTGCTGGCAGCATTCATGGAAGAAAAACAAAATCATCACCGGTGCGGATTTGGTGCCTCGGGTCAAAGCAGTAACGTGCCAACATATTAAAATATCGTCACGATTTGGAACAGTTATTGCATCTAAAACCAGACCAAAACGATGTCATGGTTTTACCAGCATCAGAAAAATAAAAAACTGTACTGGAGGTACAAAATGAGTAAGCTTAGATTAGCTCTAATCTTCGTTGTCGCTGTTATGCTCGTCATGACAGCGGTGAGTTGTGGCAAAAAGTCCACCGAGCCTGAGGATGGTATTCCTAATTTCCAGAACATGGATCAATTTTGGAATTACGTTGAAGGCTTTGATTGGGCTATTGTCCTGGGGTATGAGATAGTGGAAAACGACATGATGGTGTGGATGGCACCCGTTGAGATGCCAGAGATATCTGAAGAAGATACTTTTAGTTTGGTGGTCAACAACCAGGCTATCCCGGTTGAGGTGTACGTTGATTATGATGGAGATGCATACGTGGTGATAAACCATTATCACGACATTGTGCTGCCAAATAGCACCAATTTGGCTGTCAAATTCACTCATAATAACGTAGAAGTAATCAACACATCCATCAGGATGCCGTCTTTCCCAAGCTTACAGAATCTGCCAGAGGCTATTGATTGGACAAAACCATTAACATTGAAATGGTCGCTGAATCCAAACCGAAACAGCAGTTTTCAAAACGTTTGGGCATATGTTGAGAGTGACTACGATGATGACTACGATTATGATGAATATGAGAAGATTGTCAATGGAGCAGCAAGGCAACATACAATTCCCGCAGGTACTTTTTCCATCAGTAATGTATTAAATTATGAAGTGGGTGTAGGGGAGGTGAATCTGAAGAAAGATGGTAATAGCCTCCTGATATCCACTTGTGGTGACATTGTCTCGAATGACTACGGATACTCTCGAACTAATGTACGGAAGGTCGAGAGATTACTTAAAACGAGAAAGTAAGAAGACGATTGAGAAAGCAATCTGGTTGCGGCGCTGCAGGGCTATAAGGTGGTTGATTAATTCACGCCTCTTCAGACCTGAACTTTGGGTAATCCGAAGCAGCCGGTAACGCTTATCAAAGAGATCAAGATTTTCAACCTGCTCAAGTGGTTATCATGCCGCTTGGGCAGGTTTTTTCTATTCTGTGAGGTATGCTGAGGAAGCAGGCTTCGCCCGCTGGCGGCAGTTCGGCGACCGCCAGCTATATATTAGCCGCTTCGGTGTCCATCCGTGTTCATCCGTGTAATTCGTGGAAGAAAAAAAGAAAACCCCGAAGCGGGGAACTCCAGGGTTTTCTTAGAGAGAGTTAGGATCGATTATGCTGTTTGATATTTATGATTCGATTACTTCCACGTTTGCTCTGGGCAGGCTGAACTTGGTGCCGTCTTCAAATTCTGCCTCCAGGATACGCACCATGGTTTCGGATTCCACCTTGGTGAGTTCTTCTGGCAGTTTGGTCACTTTTGCGATGCGGCCAAAGTGAGGTTGACGGATGACACGGATCATGGTTCCGGGTTTCAAGACGGGAACGGCAGCTTCTGGGGCTACCAGTTCTTGGTCTTCAAACTGCAAGGGGATGATGATTTCGGGTCGGATCACGCCAGCGCGGATCTGGGTTCTGCCATGGATGGATGTTTTGTGTCCTTCAAAGTGTTTGAGCAAGTCATAGGTTTTTTGGGCCATATTGATCTTGCCAAAGCCTTCGGTACAAACGATGGTGAGGCCGATCTTCTCGTGTCCGGTGATG
>JAKJEK010000013.1 GCA_022705465.1 Patescibacteria group bacterium
ATTCCCGCCATAGTTCCAAAAGAACACCACCATCACCGCAACTGCTTTTGCCATATTGGGATTCAACCCGTGCGAATGGGCAAAATACAGAACAATAAACTCAGTTAAGCCCAAACCCACCAAAGAAACGACAAAGAACTGGGAAAACTTCTTCGCTTCCTGACCTTTTGTATCATAATTAAATGTCCAACGGGAGTTCATAATATAACCATTGATCGCCCCTGCCGTAAAACCAATCATCACCGCTAGTGCTAGTAATAAGCCCTCTTTCGGATTGCCCGTAGCCCATCTGGTTAAATTTAGAAACACATAATCAATTGTAGTACTAACAGCACCCACTACCCCATACTTAACGATCTCAACAGGCACAGAATTCTTTTTACCCTCTGGCATCTTATCCTCTTCGTGCTAATTTTTATCATATCGATTATAGCGCAAAAACCCTCACCGAGAAACACCTGTAATTGACGCTAGCCTCGACTGGTAGTACAATACTGGAGAACGTACGCTTTCGTCCAATAATTTGATAGTGGAGGAGTCATGTTAGAAGTGAATATTGAAAAAATTATGCCAGTTGCCGATGCACAGCCCGTCCTTTCTAATTTAGTTGATGAAGTCAACAGTTCTGACGAATTGTACGTCCTCACATCCAACAACAAACCAAGTGCGGTTATCGTTGGTGTCCACCATCTTGAAAAGCTCACTGGCATGTCACATGAAGCACTAACAACAGTTGCCGTTACCCCTACCGACCAACCAACTCAAATCGAGAACAACCAACCGGATACAGCGATAAGCCAACCCGTAGAACCGACATATCAAAACACACCAACCATAACCGCGGAAGAAGCCGGACAACCCCAAAACACCATTCCAGTTTCTTCGCCCGCACCTACTACTGAACCGGTTGCTAGCACCTTCTCCGAACCGTCGACACCAGTCGCCCCCCAAATCATTAATACACCAACTGCACCATTAACCAACACCGCCACCGAACCGGTCAGCGATTCTGTCCAGCCTGAGTTCACCTACACCGCCCCGGTCAACCAATCAAACCCTAACCAGTTTGTCACCCCGGCCGCCGGCGATCTTGCTTCTCAAGACACCAACACCCCAACCGGTCAGGCGTCCCAATAATTCCATGACAAATAAAACCAGGAAAACAACCATCGTTATCGACCGCGACGCTTGCGCTGGTTGCGGTAACTGTATAGCAATAGCACCCGATATCTTCGAGCTTGATAAAAAAGGTATCTCTGTCGCCCATAACGAAAATATCTCAGTCCAAGACCTGCCTTCCATTCGCGAAGCTGCAGACATGTGCCCTACCCAAGCCATTATCATCAACGAAGAATAGTCTCTCATTATGCACATTGAAATCGACCACTCGAATCCAATTGCTCTCCAAGTGCTCCAAGCCCTGAAGTCAGTACTCGATCCCGAACTGGCTATTTCTATCGTTGATCTCGGATTAATCTACAAAATTGACATACATAATAATAAAGCGGTCATCATTATGACCCTCACCACTATGGGATGTCCGCTTTTTTCTGTTATGCAGCAGGATATTAGGCAGGCCGCCCTCTCAGTTCCGGAAATTCAGGAAGCAGAAATTCAACTTACCTTCTCTCCGCCCTGGTCACCCGACAAAATGTCCAACAATGCCAAAGCTCAACTCGGCAAATTCTAACCAACCACTCTCTGGATTGAATACCAGTGACGATGCAGGCTTTTCGGTTATTTTTGTTTCCACAAATAATCCTGCCTCCTGCTCCAACCCCAGAATCCCTGCCGATACCAGTTGTTAGCTATAGTTTCTCATAGCCCATCTTGTTTTTTTTACCAATTGTTGTATAAGTATGCCAGGAGGCAACAAGCAGACATGAGAGGACACAACGATGTTGAAACACCTGGTTAGCACGAGGCAAGTCAACACCGAAGTACTCGAGACAATTCTGGCTGAGGCAGCTGCGCTGGAAGCGCAGTACAGAGAGAACAAGCTGCCCAAGCCCCTAACTGACAAGGCAATCGCCACCCTCTTTTACGAACCGAGCACCCGGACCCGTTTCTCCTTCGAGATGGCTACTCAACGACTTGGCGGCCTGATTATCTCGACCGAGAGCGCCGCCCAGTTCAGCTCGGCCGCCAAAGGGGAAACACCGGAAGACTCCATTCGGGTCATCTCCGGCTACGTGGACGGAATTGTCATTCGCCATCCGGCCAAAGGCATCGCAGCACAAGTGGCAGAAGTGTCGGAAGTACCAATCATCAACGCCGGCGACGGCAATGGTGAACACCCAACTCAGGCGCTGTTAGACGCCTACACCATCAAGAAAGATCTCGGTCGCCTGGACTCCCTCCGCGTCACTATGGTTGGGGATATCCTGAACGGCCGGACTATTCACTCTCTACTCTACCTGCTGGCGCTCTATCCGGACAACCGCATCCGTCTCGTCTCGCCACCCCAACTCAGATTGCCCGCCGAAACCATTGTCTCGATCGCCGGTAACTTCACCGACATCACCGAGCACGAAACGCTCGATGATGTCCTGCCTTACACCGACGTCCTTTACGTCACCCGGGTACAAGAGGAGCGGTTTAAAGAAATGGGGTTGGAGCAGGAGTATGAGCAGCTCAAGGACTGCTATATTGTCAACGCCAGCTCGCTCGACCACCTCAACGCTGACGCGATCATCATGCACCCGCTACCGCGGCTGAACGAGATCGCCACGGAAGTGGACGCAGACCCCCGCGCTGCTTACTTCCGCCAGGCCAAAAACGGGCTCTTCGCCCGCATGGCCTTGCTTAAGCTGCTTCTGACCTAAACCCAAAGCAGCAAACTATCCTAGCTCACGCCGGCATCCGCCAGATCGTGAGCTTTTTATTTCTACCACTCCAAAGTTCCGCCGGTTTGATATTCAATCACCCTTGTTTCAAAAAAGTTCTTCTCTTTATTCAAGTCCACCGCCTCCGACATCCATGGAAATGGATTGGTGCTCCCATATTGAACCGGCAATCCGATCCGCTGCAACCGCCGGTCAGCAATATGCTGAATATAATCTTGAAAACCTTCGGCGTTAAGGCCAAAAATACCCTTCGGAAATACTGTAGTGGCAAACTTAATCTCCAGATCCACACCCTCTCTCACTAAATCAATTGCCCGTTGCTGAAATTCTGGTGTCCATACTTCCGGCTGCTCCGCCTTAATGGTATTGATCAACTCAATCCCAAAGTTTAAGTGCTGCGATTCATCGCGCATAATATACTGAATCTGTTCAGCCGATCCCGACATTTTACCCAGTCGTTGAAAACCAAACATTACCGCAAAAGCGCTATAGAAAAAGATCCCTTCCATAATCACCGAGAATATTACCATGTTTTCTAAAAATTTCTGGTCGCTCTCAAGTGTTCCCGTTTTAAACTCGGGATTAAATATCCCTTCATTAAAGCTTAAAATAAACGACGCTTTATTGTAGATCGCATCTACTTCCCGGTACATATTAAAAATCTCACCCTCATCCAATCCCAAGCTTTCGACAATATACTGATAAGCATGAGTGTGGATCGCTTCCTCATACGCCTGCCGCAACAGATACATCCGGCATTCCGGCGAAGTAATATGTCTATACGTAGCCAATACAATGTTATTAGCCGCAATCGAATCAGCTGTCGTGAAAAATCCCAATACTGTATTAAAAGCATGGCGCTCATCATCCGACAACACGTTCTTTGAATTCCACTGCTCCACATCCTTTTGCATACTAATCTCAGTCGGTAGCCAGTGGTTGGCATTGCCAGCATTGTATGCATCCCAGGCAAAGGTGTGTTTCATTGGGTAAAGCTGAATCACATCGGCGTCTTCCCCGTTAATAATCCGGCGTTTATTAATGTTTACTTTTTCCCTCGTTTTTTTAATTGGCATGGCACCTCCTCTATTACAATTCATTATTGGCAACTCTCACATGTCGGGTCATCTAACCGGCAAAACTTCATCTCCGCTGGTCCTGTTTCAACTCTTACTGCAGCCCCTGATTGCTCTGTCAATAACTGTTTACTAGCTGCCTCCCGTTTGTGCGTCAGTCCGTATTGACTAGTATCCACTGTTGACTTCTCCACCTGCGATTTTGCTAAAGTTCGTAGATAATATGTAGTTTTCAAACCAAGACTCCAAGCATAGAAATATACCTCGGACAACTGGGCACCGGACGAACCTATAAAATAGATATTCAACGACTGGCTTTGATCAATCCACTTGCCTCGATACGCCGCCGCCTTAATCAACCATTTAGGATCAATCTCAAACACCTCCTTGTATCGTTCCCGAACCCCAACTGGAATTTCTTCGATCTGCCTTATGCTGCCGTCATAGTATTTCACCTTGCCTAGCATTCTCTCGTCCCACAGTCCCAACCGTTTCAGCTCATCCGCCATATATGGGTTAATGATAATAAAATCGCCACTTACATTCGCCTTCACGTAGATATTTTTATAGATTGGTTCAATCGTCGGCACACATCCGGCAATATTGGAGATAGTTGCTGTCGGCGCTATCGCCAGACAATTAGAATTTCGCATACCGTTTTTCTGGATTGACTCCCGAATCTTTCCCCACTCAAGCCGCTCAATCCGCGACACCTCAATCTTTTCACCTCGCTCTTGCTCCAGCAAATCCAATGTGTCTTGTGGTAAAATCCCCCGATCCCACTTCGACCCTCTGTATGACTCATAAGTACCCCGCTCAGCCGCCAACTCAGACGATGCCAAATAAGCATAATAAGCAATTATCTCTTGGCTCTGATCTGCTAGGTCAACTGCCTTCTCCGAATCGAAATTCACACCTAACTGATATAACGCATCCTGAAAACCCATTACCCCCAACCCAACCGGTCGGTGTTTCATATTTGAATTCTTTGCCTCAACCGTTGGATAAAAATTAATATCCACCACATTGTCCAGCATTCGCATCGCCACCCTTACCGTATCTTCCAGCAGCTTCTCGTCAAACTTGCCATTCTTGACATGTAATCCCAAGTTGACTGAACCGAGATTGCACACTGCCGTCTCCTCTGGCGAAGTATTTAGGGTGATTTCCGTGCACAAATTTGAATTATGCACTACTCCGACATGATCCTGCGGCGACCGTACGTTGGCCGGATCCTTCCAGGTAATCCAGGGATGTCCCGTCTCAAATAACATCGCCAACATCTTCTTCCACAAGTCCTTTGCTCGCACCTTTTTGGCCAACTTAATCTCACCACGCTCTGCCATCCGCTCGTACTCTTCATAGCGCTTTTCAAATTCCTTGCCATACAAGTCGTGTAGATCTGCTACTTCGTCCGGCGAAAACAATGTCCACTCCCTATCCGCCCGCACCCGTTTCATAAACAAATCCGGAATCCAGTTGGCTGTATCAATGTCGTGTGTCCGTCTTCGTTCATCTCCGGTATTTTTGCGTAGTTCTAAAAACGCCTCAACGTCATAGTGCCAGGTCTCCAAATACACACATGCTGCTCCCCGCCTGCGACCACTCCGGTTGATCGCGTGAGTCGCGTCGTTGGCCACTTTTAAGAACGGAATCACACCCTGGCTCTCCACTCCCGTGCCTCGAATCAGAGCTCCAGTCCCTCGTAGATAGCTCCAATCCGTTCCAATTCCACCCGACCACTTAGACAACTGGGCGTTATCACCAATCACTTTAAAAATATGGTGCAAATCATCCGACACAGTGTTTAAGTAGCACGATGACAATTGCGGGTGCTTAGTACCAGCATGAAACAGAGTTGGTGTTGATGGTACATAACGCAACGTAGACATAACTTCATAGAATTCTATTGCCCGCCCATTCCTCTCTTTTTCATTAATCGCAAGCCCCATTGACACTCTCATCCACATCATCTGCGGTGTCTCTAGAATTTCTTTAGTCTCCGGATTTTGAATATAATATCGGTCGTATAAAGTTTGTGCTCCAAGATATTTAAGCAAATTATCCCGCTCGATCACCAACTTATTACTCAACGTCTCAAGATCGAACTCCAGCAATCGCGAATCTAACTTGCCAATCTCTACTCCCTTGCGTATACTTTTTATAAATGCCTGGCGGTATCTATTTTTTAGTTGGTTATCCTCAAATTCCAGACCGATTACCTCCCGGTATAATTTCTTATGCAACAATCGAGCCGCCAACAAAGAATAAACCGGATCCTTCTCAATCCAACTCCTTGTGGTCATTATTAACGCCTTGGCAACATCACCCGTACTAATACCATCGTATATTTCACGAACGACCTGACGCACTAAGCCTTCAATATCCACACTATTAAGTCCCGAGGCGGCTTGCTGCAAGGTCTGATAAATCTGATTAACTGAAAACGCCTCTTTCTCCCCTGAACGTTTCACTACGCTCAAAGAATTCTTTTCTAACTTACGCTGAGTTTGACGGGCTATCTGCTCTTTTTTCTCCTGGCGCACTTTGGTGTGCTCATGCCGGTAGATGATATATGCCCGCGCAACTTCATAAAACCCCGCTTCCATTATTTCCCGCTCCACCACGTTCTGCACGTCCTCGACCCCCGGAACCGCACCTTCAATCTGCATCTCTTCCAAGTCTGCCACCACATTTTGCGCAATCAAATCAACTATTTCCTGATCAATCCCTCCGTATGTCGCATCAAAAGACTTGCTAATTGCAACCTCAATCTTCGCCGGATCAAAATCCACGATCTCCCCACTTCGCTTTCTGATCTGCTCAATTCTTGACATCACTCCTCACTCTCTTCTTTCGGGCACAGCTAAAATAGAGACGGTCTTTCCGCTATGCTCCTCTTAGTTGTTATTTGTTTGCGCTATTAAGCTTTCTGGTAGTTCTTTCCCGCTTGGTCCCAATTGATCACATTCCAGAACTGTTCCACGAACTCCGCCCGGCGATTCTGGTATTTCAGGTAGTAGGCATGCTCCCACACATCGACTAGCAACACCGGCTTATCGCCTATTGAAACTGGTGTGTCCTGGTTTGGCAACGAATACACTTTCAGCTTTCCATCCGTACCCTTAACCAACCATGCCCACCCGCTTCCGAAATGCGTCAAAGCAGTTTCGGTAAACTTTTTCTTAAACTCTTCAAAGCTGCCAAAATCCCGTTTGATTGCCTCGGCTAATTCGCCTGTTGGTTCACCGCCACCGGTCGGCGACATTATCTCCCAAAATAGATTGTGGTTATAATAACCACCGCCGTGATTAATTACCATCTTTCGAATGTCTTCAGGAACCGCGTCAAGGTTGGCCAACAACTCCGACACAGGTCGCTCGAATAGTTCTGGGCGCTGCTCCAGAGCAGCATTAAACTTATCGGCATACGCCTGGTGGTGCTTGTCGTGATGTACTCTCATTGTTTCTTCATCAATGTACGGCTCAAGCGCTTCATACTCGTAGGGCAGCGCTGGCACTTCGTGTTTTTTGCTCTCCATTTTTCTCCCTTTCGTGTTAACACCCATTGCTTACTGTTTCAGCTCATTAAATTTTCCCAACCAAATCCATTCCTGGCTTCAATGTCTTCTTCCCGGGTTTCCAGCTTGCCGGACACACAACCGCTCCATGATTGTTGTGTACAAATATTGCCGCCTGTAATTTCCGCAGTAGTTCCTCTGCACTTCGGCCAATACTGTTATCGTGCACCTCCATTGCCTTGATCCTGCCTTCCGGATCAATAATAAAGCTTCCACGCAACGCCAATCCCTCATCCTCCAGATACACTCCCAATATTCTTGATAATTTTCCGGCCGGGTCCGCGACCATTGGAAACTTGATCTTTCCGATCGCCGGCGACTGATCATGCCACGCCTTATGTACATATACCGTATCGGTTGACACGCTGAGCACCTCTGCCCCTGCCTTTTTGAACTCTTCGTAATATTCCGCAGCCTCCTCCAATTCAGTTGGGCAAATAAAAGTAAAATCAGCTGGGTAAAATATCAACACAAGCCACTTGCCCTGGTAATCACTCAGTTTAATCTTCTTTTCCTGGCCTTCGTGATATACCCCAAGCTCCAGATCTGGTAACCTTTTGCCAATCAATGGCTCCGGCGGGAATTCCTCCCGCACCTCTTCGATCAGTGTTTCTTCCATCTATCCTCCTTGTGAGCCCTCTGTCTCAACAAAAAATAAATCCTTTTACCAACTCATTCATAGTATTCATCCACCGGCACGAACTCTGCCTTTACCACTCCGCAAATCGGGCATCTCCAGTTTTCCGGTATGTCAGCAAACGGCGTTCCTGGTACTATACCCCCATCTGGATCCCCTTTAGCCGGATCGTAAGTAAAACCGCATGGTGGACAAATATACTGCTGCATCTCTTTGTTTTTAATCATCTCCAACTCCCGTTAAGACTTAAAGCCAACCATCATACCAGATATGTCAATAGAGATGATAGATTAATCAATAATGTTAATTCTATCGCCTGTCTGAACCAATTTTTTCAGCATTTCGACCCAAACACTCTCGGCAAACCCCGTAAGCATTACATTCTATTTGTTCAATCTGCCCGAATGGTTGAAGTTTTTTTGCTATGGACTGACCAACCTGCCAAATATCAAATACCCTGACACACTCCCGACAGATAAAGTGAAGATGATAACGATTATTCCCATCGTAATGACTTTTACCGTCATTAGTATTAATCTGGATAATAAATCCATTCTCCACCAAATACTTCAGATTTCGGTACACTGTCGCCAAACTGATGTTGGCGATTTGCTTCTTAACTTCATTGTGAATCTGCTCAGCTGTCGGATGGCAAGTTACCCCGCGTAAATACTCTAGAATCACCAGCCGCTGACGCGTTAACCTGTCCCCTTGTTTATTGATCTCTTCTCTTATGTTTTCCATAGCTTATTGATAATTAATGCTAATAATATATTATTCTTATTGATAATTACTGTCAATAACATTACCATATCTATCCTTGACGCTAACCAGAATTTAGTTGCGCCATTCTACAAATACCTGCTTTATCTCCTTTAATAGTTCTTAATTAAACATTTAATTAACTATACAGAAAAAGCTATTGGTCATAAAGACCGATAGCTGCTGCGTAATACGCATATTTAGTCACACCATTCACAACTTAGTGTCACCCTGATCCCGGTGTATTTGGACAAAAAAAGGCGGCAAGATATCTCTTGTCGCCCGGTGTTGTCTAAAACATACGCTGGCTAAGCCGGAACCTGAACCCACTGCGATGCAAGTGCCTGGCGCAGTTCGCCATAGGTCTTAACCTCCCGGGGGAACAGCACCCGCAGGTAGCACCCGCGGCACACAATCGCATCGTGAGTCTCGGTTGCCCGCCTACGATCCATCCAGCTGCTGCAGAACTCGTGCACTCCAACGCACGTATCGAGATTGTTCTCGTCCCGAGTGTGCCTGACGAAGTATTCGAGACCAAACCCGAGCGTACTTGGTGGATACTCCCGCAAGAGGTCGCCCTCGGGAGTAAGTCGAACCGGCTCAAGCGGAACGCTCCGCTCGATCTCCTCGTTCATCACTTCGATAAGCTTCTTGGGCGACTCGTGTTGCCGCACCATACCGTAGTACACACGCCGAAGCGCGCAGTCGAGCCAACCAGTCGCGAAGTAGTGATCGCTATCCTTGCCAACCACCTTGTATGGACAGAGGCTGTTGATTGGGTAAGTTCTACCCGTGCTGCTCCCATCCTGATCGCGATAGTGGCCAACGAGCACACCTGGCACGACCCTCGTTGGATTGAAACCAGCAGCGGCAACAACGTCGAACAGGATCCTTACCTCATCTTCCGGAAGTGTCCCGACTTTATCCCACAGCTTGTGCCTGAGGACAAGATCGACAAACATCGTCGCAACGTCATGCGCTTTACTTGGCATCTCTGCTTCCTCTCTCTGGGTTTGGGAATGTGCTACTTGGTAGGCCACTATACATCATTTTGGTCTATGCGTCAAACAAAAAACTGGCACGAGTACCAGCTTTCTTTTGGCGGAGAGGGTGGGATTCGAACCCACGAGAGCCTTGCAGCCCTGGCGGTTTTCAAGACCGCTGCACTAGACCACTATGCGACCTCTCCACGTTGGTATATTCTACTACGTTTGCCAGCTTTTTTCAATAATCAACTAAAGCCCGCTGGTTACTTGCGCAACTCGCCCAAAGCTGGACAGTTATCTATCGCGTACACCTGTAAATTCCGAATTACCTCTCCGCATACCTTGTAGTGTTTCCGCACATACTCTCCAACTGGATTATCTTCTAAATAACCATACTTGGCCACCATACCGTAATCCATAAATACCAATTCAGGCCGCTCTTTTTCAAACACCGACAAGGTCGCATTTAGACACTCGGCGTCGCATACTAATTGATTGGAATATGGAAAAGGATTTGGCTTCCTTAGCTCATAAGCAACTCCTGGCAAAAACGGTCCGCTGTAAATATTACGCACACCAAGCGTAGACACTCCTAATATCTCAGTGGCATCAGCGCCAGCTAAATCCTTGTTAAATACATTGTTGGATGCTAGATTACTCAATACCACAAAACTAAGTTGCATCGCGACAACAACGCCAACCGCAACGGCAAACCGCAACAAGGTTTGGGAATTGTTCCTGGATACCTCAACAACACGGGCGCACAACACCGCAACCACCACGATAAACGGAAAAGAGTTAATGGCTAAATGATTCACATCAACATTATTACCGCTACTCAAAAACAAACCAGCCTGCAACACAGCCAAATACATCAACTCCCTCCGCTTTGCAAAATACGCAAGTCCGATCATCGCGACCACGATCAAACACTCCAGTATAATCCAATGAATCTGCATTGATGTGAACGACATGTATCCACCACGCATCAAATATATAAATAGGTATTCCCACAACACCCTCCATGGCCAAGGGTGGAACAATACCACCATTGTCGCCATACTGCCGACAACCATCGCCAACAAATCCAGTAATCTGCGATTCCGTTGCAACACGAATATTCCCACGCTTGAAACCACCAACAGTAATCCTTTCGTCTGCAAAAACCAAAAAACTACCACTGACAACACCCCGCAAACCAACCAGTAACTTGTCTTCTGTGTCTTTGTCGCTCGAATTAACGCGTACATCAACCACACTGCCGCAAAACTGCTATAGGTGTTGTGATTAATGATGGGGTATAGATAACTTGCCAAAAGCCACAAAACCACCGCAACGCTTATCGCCAATAAACTTTTCGTAAACTGCCGAATAACCGCAATCAAGCCAGCCAGCGAAAACAACCAGAACATATATGAGAACAACTTAGCAACCAGGTAACTCGGATCTCCAAACAGTTTCCACGAACCGAGAATCAGATAACTAGCCCCTGGCGATACATATTCGAAATAATCGATATATAACTTTTTCCCATGCCATAACTGCCATGCCGAATTCAATACTAGTCCTTCATCGGAATTCAAACCGTGACCACTAAAATATAGTGCGGATAACGCTACAAACACGACTCCCCCAATTGCCGACCACAATTTCGAGTAATTCTTCATTAGTACAACTTTACTATTTTCCCATGATCTAGGCTAGCCTCGTGCCGCCACCACACCCCACACTTGTCGAGCCCCGGCCTGACGCAGTACTCTAGCACATTCGTTTAGTGTCGCTGCAGTCGTTGCCACGTCATCCACCAGTAAAACTACCCTGTTTCGCACCAATTCTCCGTCTGCCACCATAAAAGCACCAGTAATATTTTGCAGCCTCATCTCCCGCGACAGTACGACCTGCGGCTGAGTATACCTTTTTCGCACTAACGCCAATCCGCCAGGCAACCCCAATCGTTCCGATATATACCTGGCAATTAATTCTGATTGATTGAATCCTCGCTCTTTTTCTCTAATCGAATGCAGTGGTACCGGCACAACGACCAATTTACCTGACGGTAAATTTCCACCCAAACACAAACATATCAACTCACCCAGTACGGAAGCCAACTCTACCATGCCAGTATATTTAAGATGGTGAATAACCTCCTTAATCGGACCAGACTCGTATGAAGTAGCCACAATCAGACCTGTCAATGCTGTTTTTGTCCGCCGCCTGCAACTCACACAAAACTTCCCCATTGCGCTGATTCTACCGCATTCCGGGCACAAAGGCGTTTTTATGTGGGCAATTTTACTGGCACAATCCAAGCACAACGTTTTGCCGTAAGTACCACACCCCACGCAGTATCGCGGGAAAAATATATCCAATACCCAATCGACACATGATCCGCCCATTCCGGTTACAGCTTTTTGCAATTTTCTAACAATATCTAACAACATCGCATGCCTCACTCTAAAGCGACCGCCGCCACATCAAATAATAAGGCAAAGATTATTGACGGTTATCAAGCACTTGAACTATAATCAGAATAGCCGATAATGTATCTTTTGATTGTAGAATACTCCGGATTTCTATCGATTTAAATATCGGCTCTTAAAACAAACATTTTCAAGCA
>JAKJEK010000125.1 GCA_022705465.1 Patescibacteria group bacterium
TTTTAGATCTAATACGTCCGTCTTCCGGTTCAGCAAAGATTCTAGGACTTGATGCGCACAAAGAATCAGTCGAGGTCAAGAAACAAATTGGTTTTCTTCCGGGTGAAATATTTTTGCCTGAGTCAATGACAGGCAAGGAATGCTTATCTTATTACCGGGGCTTCAAGGAGCGCGTTGAGGATAAGTATGTCAAACAGCTGATCGATCGGTTTGAGCTGGACCTAAGCAAGAGAGTCAGCGACTATTCAAAAGGAAACAAGCAAAAACTGGCAATAATTTTAGCTTTAATGCATAAACCAAAATTACTAATTCTGGATGAACCAACCAGCGGACTTGACCCACTTAATCAGCAAACTTTCTACGACTGTATTCTAGAAACCAAATCATGGGGAGCAACTACTTTCTTTTCAACCCATATTCTTGATGAAGCCCAAAGGATCTGCGATCGTGTCGGCATCATAAAAGCAGGTCACCTAATCAGGATTGAAGATATTGAGGAATTCCGGCAAAAAAACATAAGGGATATTCATATTACGACCAAGGCCGACATTCCCGCTGCCGCATTGCAGGCTGCCGGGGTTAATAAAGTTGAAAAGACAAAGGCTGGCTACCATCTAACAACGTTTGGCAAGAACGGGGCGGTAATTAAGCAGTTGGCTTCTTATGATATTGATGACATGGCTATCAATCAGCCATCGCTAGAAGAGGTGTTTATTAGGTTTTACAAAGAGGATTAGTCTGAATGCTCAATATTATTCGCCGAAAATTGAAGGACCAGAGAAATAGCGTACTGGTATATGCTGCGAGCGTGATTGCTTACGCCGCATTGATGATCAGCCTTTTCCCTTCGATGCGAGAGATGGACATTGAGGCAATCTATTCTCAGATGCCGGAAAATTTTATGAAGTTTTTTGGCACAGAGATGACGGCGTTTTCCACCATCGAGGGTTATATCTCCGTGGAGTTTCTATCGTTGTTCTTTCCATTAATTATTGTTTTTTATGCCGGAAGTACTGCTGGCTCAGCAATCGCAGGGCAGATTGAACGGCGAACGATTGATTTTAACTTATCCCAGCCGATTTCCAGAACCAAGTTGGTGCTTTCCGAGACAGTCGTTGCGCTAATTTATCTCCTGGCTATTACCAGCTCGACTGGTATCGCCATGCTGGGATTTGGCAAGGCGTTTGATGTAGCGTTTAAACCGGATGGAGTGCTGGCATTCGTCGTGACAGCAACACTGTTTATGTGGGCATTTTATGGATTAGCCATTCTAATATCTTCCCTGCTACGCTCCAAGATGTCGGTTATGCTGATCACCGCAGGAGTGCTTCTTGGTTCGTATATTTTTAGTTCGTTATCGCGAATTGTAGAGAAGCTGCAAGGCTATGATAAATATTCGCTGTTTTATCTATATAATCCAGAAGAATTGCTGCGCAGTGGCAATATACAATTGACGCACCTGGTCATGCTGCTGATAATCTTAGGCATAGGCCTGGCTGGTGCAGTTACAATCTTTAATAAAAAAGACGTTTAACTTATTGGCATAATTAAACTAAAGCGGCTGGAATTTGCCGTTTTTTTGTTGACAGTAATGTCATTTCGTTGTAGTATATGCGGTTGGTTGTCTGATCACAGAATTGAGCCCGATGAGTCAAAGCAGGCTCAGGAGAGGAGGGGCAATGATTATCGACATCCACGCGCACACGTCCAATCACCCGATGTGGAATCTGCATACGGAAAGCGCCACGATCGAAGAGTTGGAACGGTTGGCGGCGAAGCACGGCATTGGAAAAATCGTGCTGATGGCTACCTACTTTCCACTCAAGAGGAGCGGACTGGCCAATCGCGAGCTACTCAAGAGAATTGAGGGCAAGCCTCTGTTTCAGATGTTTGGCAGCCTTGATGCAGCCAACAATCTTGAGCAAGGCATTGCTGAGCTAAACGAACTGGCCAGGTTGGGACAAATTGCCGGAATCAAGTTGTATCCCGGATACCAGAACTTCGACCCCAGTTCCCCTGCTGTGTTCCCGATCTATGAGCTTGCCGGCCAGTTGAATCTGCCGGTGATGTTTCATGGCGGAGAACTGCACGGTTGCTGCCCAAGAGAGCAACGGGACACCGGACAACTGCGCTGCGGCTTTGACTACTGCCGGTTGCTGGATTTGGAGCACCTGGCCCGTCCAAGACAGATGGCCGGAGCGTTCTGGCAATTCCCCAAAGTCAAGTTCGTCGTGAGCCACCTGGCAAACGATTACTTTGAGGAGCTGCGGAGTGTAATGAGCGAATTCAGCAACGTCTTCACTGACATTTCGGGACAGTTTGTCTCGGGTAGTCATGAAGACACACCGCATTATCGCAAGCTCATTGTGGCCGAAATTCAGCGTTTTCTGGCGCTGAAAAACGGGCATCGACGGGTGATGTTCGGGACGGATTTCCCAATCCAGTCCTACGCTGACTCGCTCGACCTGGTGTATTCGCTCGGACTGAATCGGGAAACCGAGGACGCCATCCTTTTCAGGAATGCGGAGTTTCTACTCGACCGGAGTACGGAGGACAACCAATGAAACGTGTATTGGTAACAGCCGGAGCAACGGTAGTGCCGATTGATAAGGTGAGGGCAATCACCAACATCTTCCGGGGCAGAACCGGCACGTACATCGCAGACTACCTGGCACAGCAAGG
>JAKJEK010000126.1 GCA_022705465.1 Patescibacteria group bacterium
CCTGACCGGTTCAATGATGGACAACTGCGGACTCTTCAACGCAGATTTCGCCAGTGGCGTGGTGAATTCGGAAGAGCAAAGGAGACTTTTTTTGACCAAGAGCACCATGCGGGTGTACTTGGTGCATCCGACTTTACCCACATGACAAAACTTGGTATTTCGATCGCTGGCCAGCCATTCGATCATATGCTTTACCATTATGTGTTAACCTGGTCCAACTGGGAACATGTAACGATTTGTTTCTCTGAAAGTTTTGAAAGTCTCAGTGCCGGGCTTCAAAATGCCTGGTGGAAATGCGGAGGTGTGCCAGTGCAACACCGTACCGATCGATTATCCGCCGCAATTAACAACCTTGATGAAAAACGTGAGCTCACTGACCGATGCAGTGCATTACTACGTTATTATGGAGTAACAGGACAAAAGACCAACCCCAATAGTGGTAATGAGAACGGGGATATTGAACAGCGTCATCACCGTCTCAAGCGTACAGTTGAACAAGAGCTTATTTTGCGTGGTAGTCGAGATTTTGCTACCCGTAAGGAGTACGAGCTATTTCTTGAGCGGCTCTGTGATAATCTCAACGCCAGCAGAATACTGCGATTTGAACAAGAGAGAAAAGCACTTCGACCACTACCAGCCAAGCGATTACCTGACTACACAGAGATTCGTGATATTTTGGTTAGTAAAGGGAGTACCGTTATTGTCCGCAAAAATGTTTATTCGGTACATAGTCGCTTACGCGATGAGCATTTAACTGTCAGGGTTTATGCTGAATACCTGGAAATCTTTTTAGGTTCAGTGTTCATTGAGCAGCTACCCCGATTGCGGGGATCTGAGAATCACCATATCAATTACCGTCATATTATCGATTGGCTGGTACGTAAGCCAGGGGCATTTCCTAACTATCGTTACCGCTCAGATCTTTTTCCGACAAGTTACTTTCGTATTGCATATGATATGCTTGGGCAAGAGTATCCGACCCGTGCAGATAAAGAATATTTGCAGATTCTCTATTGTGCTGCGTACGAATCAGAAGTGTTGGTTAACAAAGCCTTGCAAAAATTGATTGCCGATGGTACAACCCCAACAGCAAAGGAGGTTACAGCTCTTGTTAAATGGTTTGGAGTTGATAGGGAACAAATAATAGTCGATCCACACGTTGCAGAGGTAGACCTGAAAAACTACGATAGCTTGCTTTCAGCAATGGAGGTGGTATCATGAAGAAAAACTCTGAAACAGCACAGATACAAGAGCTGCTTAAAGAACTTCATCTTCCGGCCATGCGGGAAAACTTTGAGCAAAAGATCTCTGAAGCACTTCAGGAGCAGTCCGGGTATTTAACCTTTCTGCGAGAGCTTTTGGAATTGGAGTGCAACCAACGGCGTCAAAAGAGCGTACAGCGACGTTTACGGGAATCCAACCTTCCACTGGAAAAAAGCTTTAATACTTTTGAGACAGAGCGGTTTCCTCAAAAGCTCAAACACCAAATCAAAGTACTACGTGAAGGTTCCTTTCTGGATAGGTGCGAGAATGTTCTGGCATTTGGTGCTCCGGGCACCGGTAAATCGCACTTGCTTGCTGCTCTTGGACAAGAATTGGTAAGAGGTGGCAGGCGCGTGTATTTCACATCTACCAGCTTGATGGTACAGGAGCTGCTTCGGGCAAAAGCAGAGCTTCGTCTTGATAAACACATCAAAAAACTTACTTGCTTCGATGCGCTTATCATTGATGATATCGGTTATGTCCAACAGGATCGGCAAGAGATGGAAGTCCTTTTTACATTGCTTGCAGCCCGTTATGAACGCGGGAGTGTGATGATTACCAGCAACCTGCAATTTTCCAAATGGGAATCTATTTTCAAGGATCCAATGACTACCGCAGCAGCTATTGACCGATTAGTACACCATAGTCTCATTCTGGAGCTTGATGTACCAAGTTATCGCATGGAACATGCCAAACAGAACAATCACAAGAACAGAAAAGGTAATAATGAAAATGAAAGCAATAGATAACGAATGCGAGCCAATGTATGATGATACCTTCACCTATTATCCACCGTCATTAACAGCGCAAGATTTAGAAGCGGTTATTGTACTTGAAAGGCTTAGCTTATATAACCGTGGTGAACCCTGTGGAGCTGTAGCTCTAAGAAGGCAATTACAGTATAAGGGACTAATACAGTTACCATCCGTTAGTACGATTAATAGGATTTTATCGAAGAATTATCTGACTAACAGAAGAACCGGGTATTATCCGGGTGATTATTGCTGATACTTCCCTGAAATAAGGGTAAGAACCTGCTTAAACCGGCGGAACGGTTTGTGTTGCCAAGACATGGAGTTCCGTTCCGCCCTCCGCCTTCGGCGGCCACTTACTTCGTAGTGGTCGGGCTTCACTTCACTCCATGTCTTGTTCCTACGTGAGATTCTTTAAGAAATCACCACAATCTTATTACTCTCTATTCACTTCTCCAATACATGTATTATTTTTGAATTATGTTTACTAACAAAATACAATCTACCCCTCAAGAATAATTGTCGCTAGACCTCAAGAATAATTGTCGTCAAACAGTCTTCACTTAAAATAGAGGATGTAATCGGCAAAATGGTTACAGGTTCCTTGTCTTTTGCAGCTAACGTTGAGAAAA
>JAKJEK010000127.1 GCA_022705465.1 Patescibacteria group bacterium
TGTTCCATTCTAAAATTTGACCCTTCATAATTATAAAGTTTCGGTTTCAACGCTAACAGAGCCAAGCTGCGCAAGGCACTGTTGCTTATTAAATTTTGTGTAGGCCGCTTCTGCTCATACATTTGTTACATTGTCAGATATTAAAACATCTGACAACAACCGGATACAAGCAATTCTTTATTTAACAAACTCAACATCATATCTCCGATGTCTGTCCCTGATAGCATCATAAACATCATCCGGAAAAGCTTTGGAGAAAGGGTCTACACTTATCCGCATTTCCCTACCGTATTGCTCCCAGGTATAACTCACTTTCTCATGTGAAATAATATCACCACTTTCGTCATGTACGGGAACATCAATATTGTCCGATCCGAGTTCTGGTTGTGGCTCTTTACGATAAGCTGGATTCAAACCAAGCGGGTGATCGCAAGCACTATTCATGACAGATTTTGTAACACGTCTGCAAATGTTGACCTCCTTGATCTCAAGGTCATTTTCTGATAGCCGGCAAAAATATCTTTCTCGATACCCCAGAGGTAGTTCGTCCATCGGTGATAATAGTATCCGTCCCCGTTTTGGGCTAACTCGCAAACCCAGAAGATGCGCCACTTTTTCATTCCACTATCCCAACAATATCTTTCTCCCTGAGAACCAGATAACTCTTCCCTCTGAAGTCAACCGGTGCACCGGCAGCTTTCCCGAATAACACGCGTTGTCCCTCGGTAGAGTCTTCGCACTCATTTCCAACCTTTACAATCACACCCATCACCGGTTCATAGTTGGCGTTGGCTGGTATAAACAGGCCGCTGGCTGTTATCTTTTCCATCGGATCGGGCTCAATTAATACCCGGTCGTTATTCAATTGGTCAATGCCTTCATCATTGAAGCTGAACAGGATGGCCGATTCACGCATGATCAGGATCTTGTTTTCCTCAAACTCAATGGGTGCCGCTTCCTGTCTTCCAAAAAGCACCTTCATGCCTGGGTTAACAAACTTGCAGCGCTGGCCCTTGCCGATTACCTCACCGGTTACAATATGCTTCTGCAGACCGGTCTGCTCACCGAATTTTACCGAATCCGGAACAATCAGTTTGCTCACCTGTTTCACTCCCTCGCTCTCGCGCACACTCACGCGATCGCCATTTACACGCAGCTCCTTTGCCATTATCTTTCAAATTCATTTTGATTACCATCTACCCGGGCAAGGCTAGTTACCTCCTCCGCCTTGATCTCCGTGGCGTATTGAGTAACGCCATCCTTTTCATACTTGCGGGTTTTGCTCTTGCCCGAAACGTACACCAGGTCTCCCTTTTTAAGGAACTTCAAAACAAATCCGGCTGTCTGCCCAAAGCATACTACCTGATGCCAGTCTGTTTCTACTTTCTTTTCCCCGGTATTTTTATCCTTCCACCGGTCTTCGGTGGCTACTGAAAAACGGACGATCGATCCGTTTGCAATTTCTTTTGGATCGGCACCAAGCCGCCCAATAATAGTGTGCTTGTTAACGCTACTCATGTGTCTAAGATTTTTTCCAAAAGTGACAAAATAATTTATTAAAACAATACATTATGTTCAAAATATTATACATTTGTTCTCATAATCAATTTAAGCTATGAACATATACGGTATCAAAGATTTGCCAGTAGATGAACTGGAAACCCTTCTCCGTGGAGAGTCCATCGGAAAAGAGGAAATGGCCTACAACCGCCCCCTCAGTGAAGAGGAGTTGGTGGTCCGCAAGGATGATCTGTCAAAGAACACCATCCTGTTGTCGGTAATCAATGACGAGCTCAAAGAAGCAAAGCGTCAGTTCAAGGACAAGATGGACCCGATCAAAACAAAAGTGATCGAGGATATTAAAGCCATCAAGAACAAGGCTGTCGAGGTCAGAGGCGATGTTTTCAAAATGCCCGACTACGAAAACAAGATGATTCACATGGTTGATGCGAAAGGCCACGTCATCACTTCCCGCAAGATGCTTCCAGAGGAGCGCCAGTTTACAATCAGTTCGCAAATCTCTAAAACCGCCTAATCATGGAGAACGTACAATTAAACATCACACCAACGGGTTCTGAAATCATTATCCGCGAAGGCGCAGCGTTGCCCGCACTGGCTCAAAAGTCCATTAAAATTAATGGTGTGCTGGATGCCCCGTATCAATTTAAAATCGGGAAAAATCTTCAACCTCTTCTTTGTCATATCAAAATCAAAAAGGACAAGGGTGAGATTGTATTAATCGCTCAGGATACCGATCCGTACACCACGCACGAGATCAGTGGAGCGCTTACCTATGATTCTGTTTTGGATAAGTTCCATATTAATAAGGACAAGCGCTGGGCTGTGCAAGAGTTTCTGAAGTTCATCAAAATGATGAAGTACTTTTTTGCTGATAAGGCCGCGCACACGAAACTGATCGAGTCTCTTCAAAAGTGGTCGGTTAAAGTGGAGCGGGTTATCAATGAGCATAACGACAACAAAGGAAATAGCAATTTCCAACTTGAGACCAAAGTTCGTGAGGTGGAGTTGTTAAGCAAGTTCGACCTGAACATCCCTATTTTCCAGGGTTACGAAAAAAAGAAGTTCACCGTTGAGATTGGACTTGATCCAAAAAATATTGATGTCAATCTGTTCCTGATTTCCGATG
>JAKJEK010000128.1 GCA_022705465.1 Patescibacteria group bacterium
TTATCAGCCGGTTTGAGCGTAGGGGCCTAAAGCTAATTGCTTTAAAGATGGTTAAGCCAAGCATTGATCACGTTGACAAGCATTATCCTACAGACGAATCCTGGATTGAGCGGTTGGGGGAGAAGGGTTTTGGTGTGTTTTCTGAATATGGTCTGGATCCGGCCGAACATATGGGAACAACAGACAAGAAGGAAGCGGGAAGAATGGTCAGGGAGTGGTTGGTTAGCTATATTGCCGGTGCGCCGGTTGTGGCAATGGTTATCGAGGGGGTTCACGCGGTTGACATGGTTAGGAAGATAGTAGGACCCACCCTGCCAAATAAGGCGGAAATTGGCACCATTAGAGGTGATTATTCAATTGATTCCCCCGCTGCTGCCAACTTGAGCAAAAGGGCGGTGAAGAATCTAATCCATGCTTCTGAAAACCCGCAAGAAGCTGAGCACGAAATTGCTCACTGGTTTGCCCAGGAAGAGATATTTGATTACGATCGGAGTGATTATTCGGCAATGTTCTAAGGCGCAGTCCACTGTTGAGTTTCGCAACAGCTCGAATGCGCCAACCAATTCTGCGCTGATTGAAGAAAAAATAGCGGATTTCACCATCTGCTATTTTTATGTATAATAAAGTGAGTATTTAACTGATTCAGCACGCTATTAACATGGGCATGATATACATATCGGCTGCGATTTTAGCTTTTTTGCTATCGTGCTTCTTAACCGGTGTTGTTAAGAGGCTTGCTTTGCGTTATGGCTACGTTGCAATGCCAAGAAAACGTGATGTGCACAGTAAGCCGGTCCCTAGAATTGGTGGGATCGCGTTTGTTGTAGCGTTCATGATTGTATCGGCAGTCAGCTTTCTCGTTGTTCGACCCGAGTGGACCTTTGATACTGTTAACTGGTTCGGCATTGATCGAAAGTTGCTGGCCATCTGGGTGGGGGGCTCGATAGTTGCTTTTACTATGTTGCTTGATGATTTGCGACAAATGTCTGCCTGGAAGAAGTTAATGTTCCAGGTTATGGCTGCCACCGTAGTTATTGCATCGGGCATTAGTATCGACATCCTGTCCAACCCATTTGGGCAAGCCTTTAGCCTTCGTGAGGTGAGCATACCCATTTTCACTTTGGCAGGAAACACTTACCATATCTCTCTATGGTCTGATCTGTTAACGCTTATCTGGCTTGTGGGTATGATGAACATTATTAATTTTGTCGACGGTGTTGACGGGTTGGCCAGTGGTGTCTCAATGATTGCGGCCACTACTATTTTCATCCTTTCGCTTAGCGTGTCGGTCAACCAGCCTGCAACAGCACTATTATCAATAATCCTGTCAGGAGTCGCTGCCGGATTTTTAGTGTGGAATTTTCCTCCCGCAAAGATCTTCATGGGTGACTCAGGCAGTATGTTTCTTGGCTTGATGCTTGGAGTGCTAGCTATTATATCCGGCGGTAAGTTGGCTACAGCTTTTCTGGTCTTGGCTTTCCCAATTACTGACGGAATCCTGGTGGCTGTTGGGAGACTAGTCCGCAGAGAGAATCCATTCACCACTCCTGATAAAACGCATCTTCACCACCGCTTTTTAAATGCGGGTTTTACTGTGCGACAATCAATTTTAATACTATATCTGATATCAATCACCTCAGGCGCTCTAGCCCTTCACTTCAAAACAGTTAACAAGATCATCACTGCCTTTTTCTTGGTTATCTTGCTGCTAGTTCTGATCAAGGTATTAAATATTATGGCAACCAAACGAGGTGTCCAGTAATTCTAATAAATTTAGAACGCGAGGGAGTATGGAAGAAGAATTCACATTCAATGGCCAGAGGCGAGGTGAAAATGTTGTAGCGGTTGTAAAGAACCATCCGGTAATCTTGTTTTGGCCGGGACTAAAAACGGTATTTTTTCTAACCACTGCTGTAGCATTCACAATGTTTTGGCGAGCCCAACCATCCGGTCCTGCCGCCATGCTGTTGGCGATATGCGGCCTCAGTATCTTTGCTAAAGCATTTTTTATGTTTAACAAGAGTTTGTTCCTTGTTACCGATCAGCGAGTGATTAATATTGATCAGGATGGCTTTTGGAAACATAGCATCACGGAAACAGAAATAAACAATATCCAGGATGTTTCATCAAATACGGTTGGTCCGCTTAGAACTATGTTTAAATACGGCGACCTTATTATTAGAACTGCCGGAGCCTCTAAGGGAAGTGAAATAATTGTAAAGAATATTGCCAATCCATATGAGGTTCAACAGTGCATTGTGAGACCTAAGTAAAGCACGTAATCACATCACAAGAATTGCTGGTCTTGTGATTATCCCCGTTATCAAGCGACGTTCTCTCTTCCTACCAGATCTTTTAGCTGTCTGATCAACACAGGTGTCGGGGAAACTTTTGTTTTAATTTTAATCTCCTTAAAACCGCTGCCATTATTCGGCAAGCGCAGCATAACAGCTGCTTCGCCAGGATAGCCCAATAGAACGTTTTTAATTTCGTTTAACAATGATTTATCTGAACCGCTCGGGATTGTTATCGATATTGGATGATCTTGTCTGATCACGGGAATGACTGTGGCGGATGCTGAACGTGGTGCTGCGGTGGCTGAGGAGCTGTTTCTGGCGGATGAATACCCTCCA
>JAKJEK010000014.1 GCA_022705465.1 Patescibacteria group bacterium
AATTTTTTACGAGGCCGGAAAAAAGAGGTGGTGTCAAAACTCGAAACTGAAATGCGAAATGCGAGCCGGAATAAGGAGTATGAGAAAGCCGCAGTAATCCGAGACCGTTTAAACGCACTAGATCATATTGGCGAAGTGGCGATTGGAATTAAGGATGACTTTACAACACCTGGCAAGCTGGCTTTCAAGCGAATCGAGTGCTACGACATTTCGAACATTAGTGGTGTTTACGCGGTTGGCTCGATGGTGGTGTTTGTTAACGGCGAACCAAGCAAGGAAGATTACCGCAAATTTAAGATTAAAAATCCCGGTGCGGCAGGTGATTTGGAGATGATGAAAGAAGTGCTCGAAAGACGATTCCGTAATAAATGGCCATTACCTGACTTGTTGGTGGTTGATGGCGGGGTAACCCATTTGAATTTGGCGAGAAAAATATTAGAGGATTGTGAAATTGATATTCCTGTGGTATCTATTGCTAAAGGGCAAGAGCGCAAGAAGAACGAATTTCATTTTTCTAACCACGCCATTGCTTCCTACATACGAAAAAACCGCGAGCTGGAAGTGATTGCTATTAAGTTGCGCGATGAAGCCCATCGCTTTGCAAAAGAGTATTACAAGAAGTTGCATAGCAAGGATATGCTGAGTGATTAATTATCCAGGAACTACAACATGCGAGCTTTCATAAAGAATTGGTGGAATGGACTCCGATTTGAGCCGACTGACCCGCGATACAGGGCGGGCGGAGTGGTTCGGATAACGGCGATTGGTGGTGGGACTGGTTTGTCGACCTTGCTTAGGGGCTTAAAAGAATACTCGGACCGGATTACGGCAGTGGTGGCAGTGACGGATGATGGGTCGTCATCGGGGGTGATTCGCAGGGAGTTTGATATATTGCCGCCGGGTGATTTAAGAAAGTGCATTTCGGCTTTAGCCTATGACGAGGAGATGATCTCTAAGCTGCTGGAGTATAGGTTTGAGGGCGGCAACGACTTGTCTGGTCATACACTGGGAAACATCTGGATTACCGCGTTATCGAAATACTTTGGTTCATTTGAGCTGGCTATTGAGGTCACAACAGAGCTATTTCAAACGGCTGGCAAGGTGATGCCCGTAACCCTGGATAAGACCGGATTGGGGGCGATTTACGAAAACGGTAAGAAAGTGATCGGCGAGTCAAGAATTGCCCATCCCCAATGGCGGATTAGGGAAGTCTACCTAACTAAGAAAAATGTTGCGGCTTATCAAAGCGCTGTATCGGCAATTAACGAAGCGGATATGATTGTGCTGGGGCCGGGTAGTTTATATACAAGTGTGATCCCCAACTTGTTAATCCCGGAGATCAGGCGGGCGATAATTGCCAATCAGGAGGCCGTGAAGGTATTTGTGGTTAATTGTTCAACTGAAAGAGGTGAAACCGAGAACTATACGATTGAAGACCACATTAGGGCAATTGAGCATCATGCCGGTAAAAGAATGTTTAATTACTGTCTTGTTAATAATCGGGTGATAAAGCGTTCACAATCCGAATCAGAGTTGGGCGAGATTAATAACATTACAACAAATGAAACGATGATTAAAAAGTACCGGGTGGTGAGCCGGGATGTGGTGAACGAGAGCAATCCTCTTTATCATGATTCAGCAAAGTTGGCAAAATCGTTGATTAACCTATATAATCAAATAAAACGGTAGAATGTTAGCAAACTGATTGGATGTTGCCACCGGATAGTGGCTTAGTCTGTTTTGGTGGCCTTGGAAAGCGAGGGAATATGCGCAGGCCGATTGTTGCAGGCAATTGGAAAATGTACACGAGGTCCGCTGATGCCCATATTTTGGCGACAGCGGTCCGCAACAGCGTGATGAATTTGGAAGGGATTGAGGTGATTATCTGTCCGCCGGCTCTCTGGGTGTCGGAGGTGTTGGCAGTGGTCGGGCGCGGAGGGAAGATCGAACTTGGCGTCCAAAATATGTATTTTGAGGCGGAGGGAGCTTACACTGGTGAAATTTCACCTTTGATGGTGAGGGATGTGGCTAAGTATGTTATTATTGGTCATTCAGAGCGCAGAGCATACTTTGGCGAGAACAATCTGGATGTTAATGAAAAGGTTTTAGCAGCACTGAGGTCTGGATTGGTGCCGATTATCTGCGTGGGTGAACGAAAAAGGGAGGGTTTGCCAAAAGAGCCAAGGTATCAATTAGAAGAGGCTTTGCATCGGGTGCCTAAGAAGCATTATCGGGATGTGATAGTGGCTTACGAACCTGTATGGGCGATTGGAACAGGAGAAAACGCCGAACCTGAATATGTGGCTAAGGTGGTAAGTTACTTAAGAGAAGTTGGTTTAGCAGATACCCCGGTACTATATGGTGGGAGTGTGAATTCAAAGAATGTTGAGGGTTATGCCAGGCGTCCGGAGATTGACGGTTTGCTTGTTGGTAGCGCCAGTGTCCGTGCGGCGGAGTTTGCAAGCATTTGCCAAACCTGGGCGAAGGAAAAAATATTTAAAGCATAATACAACCAATAAAAATTGAATAATGGAGGGAAGATGAAGATTGCGATTAATGGTTTCGGGCGGATCGGCCGGGCGGCGGCAAAAATAATTCTCGAGAAGCCAGAGCTAGAGCTGGTGGCAGTGAATGATCTTGGTGACATTAAAACTTTGGCTCACTTGTTTAAGTTCGATAGCGCTTTTGGAATATATCACCGTCAGGTTGAGGCTAAAGAGAACGGTATTGCTATTGATGGCAAACTGGTCCAGTTCTTTTCGCAAAAGGATCCAGCCCAATTGCCATGGGGCGATCTGGGGGTGGATGTGGTAATAGAGTCTACCGGAGTGTTTTTGACTCAGGATTCGGCTGCAGCACATCTGAAGGGTGGAGCAAGAAAGGTGGTAATTTCGGCGCCAGCCAAGGGAGATGATGTACCTACATATGTTATGGGGGTAAATCATCAGGAATACAAGGGGGAAACGGTGGTCTCTAATGCCTCCTGTACAACAAATTGCATTGCCCCGATTATGAAAGTGATTCAGGATGCGATGGGAATTCAGAAGTCGTTGATGACAACAATTCATAGCTATACTGCTGATCAGGTGCTGGTAGATGGTCCACACAAGGATTTGCGTCGGGCCCGGGCAGCAGCATTGAATATTGTGCCAACAACAACGGGTGCCGCTAAGGCAACCGGCAAGGTAATTCCGGCGATCGAGGGGAAATTTGACGGCTTGTCAATCCGGGTTCCTTCACCGGTAGTATCACTATCCGATATTACGGTGCTGACCGGACGTGTGACTAGCAACGAGGAGATAAACAACTTGCTGATCGAGGCTGGCCAGAAGACTTTCCAGGGAATTATCGAAACAAGTGATGCTCCATTAGTTTCGACTGATCTGATTGGCAGCCCTTCTTCTGCGATTGTTGATTTATCTCTAACTCAAACTATGGATGGGGATTTAGTGAAGGTGGTAGCCTGGTATGACAATGAGTGGGGATACTCAAATAGATTGGTGGAGATGTCTCAATTGGTGGGAAATTATCGGGGGTAGATGATTCAATGAGAACAATTCGGGATGTTGAGATAAAAAATAAACGAGTATTTTTAAGAACGGACTATAATGTTCCGTTTGATAAGGGTAGTATTCTGGACAACAGCCGGATTAGGGCCTCTATTCCGACAATTGAGCACTTGATCGAACACCAGAACAAGATAATTATCGGTACCCATCTGGGACGACCGATTGGCAAGAGAAGTGAAAGCTCATCAACGGTACCGCTGGCGCAGGAGTTGGCCAGGTTGCTTAAGAGGCGGGTGTATGCAACTGAGCTGTTGTATGGGCATGAAGTCGAAAAAACGATTGCCCAAATGAAGCCAGGCGAGATATTGATGTTGGGAAATTTGCGGTGGAATTTGGGTGAGGAACGCAACGATTCACACTTTGCGAAGGCTCTTGCTGCCCTGACTGAGGTATACGTCAACGATGCATTTGCCGTTTCTCATCGAGCTGCCGCTTCAATTGTGAAGATTGCTGAATGTTTACCCTCTTACGCCGGGTTGTTACTGGTTAAAGAGGTCAATAACCTCGGGCCGTTATTAGAGCAACCCGGTAAGCCTGTGGTGCTGATTATTGGAGGTTTGAAGGTAAAAGATAAGGCTGGTGTGATTAAAAACCTTGCCCCAAAGGTAGACAAGATTTTGTTAGGTGGTGTGGTAGCAAACACGTTTCTTTGTGCTCAAGGCCAGAACATTGGCGATTCGATTTATGATCACGAAATGGTGTCTGCTTGCAAGGTAATGCTTAAGCATTACCGATCGCAGCTAGTGTTGCCGATTGACGCGGTGAGATCCCATAAGCCTAGGGGTGGTTTTATGATTTATGATATCGGTCCTAAAACACAGGCCTTGTTTGCAAGTGAAATCGAGAAGGCTAAAACTATTTTTTGGAATGGTAATTTGGGATACACCGAAGATAAACGTTATCGTGCAGGAACCGCCGCAGTGGCGGATGCGGTTTCGGAGAATAAGGGGACCAAAATTGTGGCAGGTGGTGATACGGTTGGCTTTATTAATGATCATGGTTTGGGGGAAAACTTTACTTTCTTATCTACTGGCGGAGGGGCGTCACTGGAGTTTTTGGCCGGTGGGGAAATGCCGGGACTAAAAGTATTGAGCTAAATAGTTAAGGAGGGGTAGGCACAAGGAATTATAGCATGAATCGCAAGGCATTTTCTGTATTGGAGCTGTTGGTTGTGGTCGCCATAATTGGGGCGCTTGCTGCTGTCATTCTGGTAAATACGTCAAACGCAAGATCTCGGGCAAGAGATGCCAGTCGCACTTCGAGTATTACAGAGATTCAGTCGGCATTGGATTTGTACTACGAAGCCAACAACACGTTCATTGTGTCAACTGGCGGATGTAATACAGTTCCAAACAATTTATGGTGTAATAGCATACAAGGTCCAAACCAGGCTAGATGGATAAGAAACAATAATTCGACTCAAACTCTGGCTCATTATCTAGCGAATGATCCCAACGATCCTGCACCGCTATCTAGCATTAGCCCGGCCGGCGGATTATTTGTTTGGTCGCCGGAGGGTGGTGGCGCTTTTTATTATTTTGGAACCCCAGATTTCTACATGCTGGTTTTTCAATTAGAGAATGCGTCTCATCCGATAAAAGCGAAGAATGGGGTGGTACCTGACGCTGATCGTGGGGGAACTGTGCGAGTCAACGGAGTCTGTATGTATGACTATTCTCGTTATGTTGGTGACGACAGAGTTGTAATAGTTGGTAAAAATAATAGTAAAAACTCATGCAATTAGATTAAATAAGAGAGTGTTGAGTTAGATCGGAGAATATATGTTTATGAATGTTGCCAAAGAGCTACAAGCGGCAAAGTTTGGCGGTTATGCGATTGGAGCATTTAATACCAGCAACTTAGAGGTGACGAAAGCGATTTGCCTCGCTGCTAGAGAAATGGATTTCCCGGTAATTATTCAGACAACTCCAAGCGCTATCAAGTATGCCGGTTTAAAGCAGATCTATGATATTGTTCGCAATGAAATCGAAGAAAGCGGAATTAAGGCAGCAATACATCTTGATCACGGTAAGGATTGGGACGTTGCAAAGGCGTGTGTTGATATCGGTTATCCTTCGGTAATGATCGATGGCTCGAAGCTGCCATATGATGAGAACGTTGCTCTGACGAAGAAGGTGGTTGAGTATGCGCATGAGCGAGGAGTGGCGGTGGAGGCAGAGATTGGAGTGTTGGGTGTGGAGGAGGGGGGAGAATCTGGATCGGCAAGGGGCGATTCTTTTAGCTCACCCGGGCAGACGGCAGAGTTTGTGAAAAAAACCGGTATTGATTCGGTGGCAGTGGCAATTGGTAATGCCCATGGCGCGCCGGCTGGAGAGAAGTTGGATCTTGGATTGCTTCACCGGATTTCTAAAACGATCGATATTCCACTGGTGATTCATGGATCGTCAGGCCTGGAGGATTCCGATATTATCACAGCAATCAGGAGTGGCGTAGCTAAGTTTAACGTTGATACATTAATTCGACGATCGTACCTTGATGGTATTTACAGCGTGCCGAAAGAAGAAAAAGACTATCGCAATTTGTTTGAGGCTGCGATGGTTCCAGTGGTTGAGGTGGTGAAGCAGCGAATCAAGTTATTCAGCAACAATTAGTTACAAAGTGCGAAAAGTTAATTGTTATTAAGTATGGATTATAATGAAGTACGATATTGTGACAATAGGCGATGCATCTGAGGATGTGTTTATTAAACCATCAGAAATGAAAGTTGGGACAAGCCGAGCCCATTTGAGCGGCAGGGTGGTCAGTTTTGAATTGGGTGAAAAGATACCGATCGATGAGGTTGATTATGATATCGGCGGTTCGGCCTGCAATACCTCGGTCGGTTTTTCGAGAATGGGGCTTAAGTCATCGATTGTGACGGTGGTCGGGAAAGATTCGCCGGCAGATAAGGTGTTGCAGAGATTACGGTCTGAGAAGGTGGATATCAAGAACGTGATAATTAATCCGGAGATGAAGACTAACTTTGCCGTAGTAATTCTAACTGAGGACGGAGAGCGGACAATATTGGTTTACCATGGTTTGCGAGATTACCGTGAAGTTAAGCTCAAGAAGACTTTGGAGGCGAAATGGTTTTTCTTGGCTCCTTTGGGCGAGAATGCTGATGAAATTATTGATGATCTAGTTTCGGTGGCAGCACGGCAGGGTGCACGCATTGCGTGGAACCCGGGTGCACACCAGATCAAAAATGGCGTCTCCCACTACCGGAATTTACTTCGAAATGTTGAAGTGCTGTTTGTGAACAAAGAAGAGGCGATAAAGCTGATTGATTATCCGGTTAGGCCGCAAGAGGAGGAGGTGCTCAAAAAACTTAACCAGTTGGGCGCGAAGATTGTGGTGATGACGAACGGTAAAGAGGGTGCGAAGGTTTTCGATGGGAAACGTTTTTATCATATTGGAATATATGATGTGGCAAAGCGAGTTGATGCAACAGGCGCGGGTGATAGTTTCGCAACTGGTTTTGTATCCAGATTGGTAATATTACCAATAGGGTCAGAAATAACAAAGGAAATTATCACTGAAGGTCTGAAATATGGCGTGATCAATTCAGCTGCAGTGGTGTCGAAGATGGGGGCGCAGGCTGGTTTGATGACTCGAGGGCAGATGGAGGCAGCTGTAGCTGAGGCTTCAGGTTTGATGGTAGATATTTGGGAATGATGCGGTAATTATTTAGCAGGATGCCGGTCAATTTACAAGTTGGCCGTTTTTTGTTATATTATCGATTGCCAGAAGGAGGATCATCCATGTTCAATAACGAGCAGGGCTCAATTCTCCGAGCTCGTAGGAGGTTCATGGCGCACTTGGCGACCGCACAACGTGCAAGGTTGAAGTCGGGCAAAGTAATTGAGCCCGGCGAAGCGCGTCAGCAGGAGATTCTCAATCGGATCACCGGGGTAGTGACCAGCTTCGGAGTCAGTCACACGGCGGTTGAGCGGCAAACAACCCTGTGTGATATTGGCTTTGACTCACTCCTCACGCTAGAATTTTTCCTCAGGGTTGAGGAAGAGTTTGGTGTGAGTATCGGTGATGAAACCGTTGAGCGTCTCAGGACTATCGGAGATTTGATCGGCTATCTGGCTGATCAGGAGTGCAGGGAGCCGCTCTGGTATCAGTATCCAAACGGGTGGCCGTTCAAGACGCAACGGTTAGGTAGGCAGTGCATATCAGCATAGCCATCATGCCGCCCCTCCAGAGAGTGGGGCGGCTTTTTCGTCTTTAAAAAAGGCGGGATTTCTGCTAAGCTATGAGGGTACTATAAAAAAAGTTAAGGTAACAGAGGATATTTGTATGAAGGTTAGGGCAGAACAGCAGGGTAAAAGTAAAATAAAACTTACAGTTGGGGTAGAACAAGGCGAACTAGTTCCTCATTTTCAGGCAGCTTACGATGAGCTAGCTCCGACGGTTAAGTTGGCTGGTTTCAGACCCGGAAAAGCACCCCGCAAAATGGTTGAAGATGCGCTTGGAATTACCCGATTGGTGACTCGCGGCCTTGATATGGCAGTGCAGAGAGCTTATGCGGAGGCGGTTCAGCAAGAGAAAGTCTTTCCCGTATCTGCTCCGTCGATTTCGGTAACACAATATCCAAGCTGGGGGTTATCAAAGGATGAGATTAAAGATTCTTTAGAGTTTGAGGCTGAGGTTGAAGTTTTTCCTGAAGTTGAGCTTGGGGATTACAAGAAAGTTAAAGTCGAAGCAACTAAAACAGAAAAAACTGCAGATAAAGATGTCGAAAAAGTATTGCACCACCTTCAGCGACAGAAATCGAAATTGATCGATACTGACCAGCCCGCAGAGAAGGGCGATTTTGTAGAGATTGATTTCGAAGGCGAGCATAAAGGAGTCAAGCTCGACAAAATGTCATCAAAGCACTTTCCGTTGGTGATCGGTGAAGGTTCGATGATTCCCGGATTTGAGGATAACCTGGTTGGGCTTAAAAAAGGTGAAGAGAAGACCTTTCAGATAAAGTTTCCAAAAGATTATCACGACAAAGAGTTGGCTGGCCAAGATGCAAAGTTTACGGTCAAAGTATTGCAGCAAAAGAAGGTGGAGAAGCCAGAGCTTAATGACGAATTTGCTAAGTTGTATGGTCATGATAAGATGTCAGAACTAAAAAAGGCAATTGGTGACAACTTGCAAATGGAGTTGGACCACAAGGGTGAGCACGAATTGCAGGAAAAGGTATTGGATAAGGTGCTGCCACTGTTGAAGGTTGAAGTTCCTGAAACAGTATTACATCGTGAAGTTCACCGCTTGATGGAGCAGTTTGATGCTCAGTTGAAGTCGCAGGGAGTTGACCTGGATTCTTATCTAAAATCAATGAAGAAAGATGTGGCAGCGTTTGAGAAAGAGATTGAGCCTCAGGCAGAGAGAAACGTTAAGATCGGTTTTCTGCTCGGGCAAATTGTAAAAGAACAAGGCTGGCAGGGCAATGAGGCTGAGATGGGTGAGCGGGCGATGAAACATTTAATGGATACAGTAGTCAAAAAAGCTGATTCCAATAAAGAGTAATTATCACAACGAAAGAGGTGGTAATGGCATATCTTATTCCGACAGTAATTGAAAAAACGATGCAAGGTGAGAGGGCGTATGATATATATTCACGCTTATTAAAAGATAGAGTAATATTTCTGGGTGGTCAGATCGACGATGCGGTGGCTAATGTGGTAATTGCCCAGTTACTGTTCTTGGAGGCAGAAGATTCCAGCAAAGATATTCAGATGTACATTAATTCTCCTGGTGGTGAGGTATATTCAGGAATGGCAATATACGACACTATGCAGTACATCAAGCCGCATGTTTCGACTATCTGCGTAGGACTAGCTGCATCAATGGCATCGTTTTTGCTGGCCGGTGGTGAAAAGGGTAAACGATTCTCTTTACCCAATTCAAGAATACTAATCCACCAACCAATGGGCGGGGCCCAGGGGCAAGCGGCAGATATCAAGATCCAGGCTGAAGAAATTTTAAAAATTCGTGAGAAAATGAACAAGATATTGGCAGATGTGACAGGACAGCCGTTGGAGCGAATTGAGCGTGATACGGACCGAGACTTTTACATGAGTCCGGAAGATTCTCTGAAGTACGGAATTATCGACAAAGTGCTAGAAAGAAGAAAATAAGAAGATCCGGCCTAAGCCGGATCTTCTCTGAATTACGGGATGCAGGTTTTATCTGGCGCGCCTCGTTTGTGAATTAATGGTAGGGTGTTTTGGACGGATAATGGCAAGTGGATCAGACCGGGAAAGTCGAAATAATTAGAAATAGTTGCTAAATTGGTAATAAAGGTAAGGCTTAGCGTTAGTGTATTAGTAATAAGAGGGGTGATGTGGCGAAGAAAGGATTTACTATATTTGAGTTACTTGTTGTGTTGGCCATTATTGGCACTTTGGCAGCGATTGTATTGGTCAACATAGCTAATGCGCGATCGAGGGCTCGGGACGCCAGAAGAGCATCGGATATAAAAGAAATCAGTAATGTGATCGGGATATATCATGCTAGCAATGGTAGCTATCCGTCGTCGGGATCTTGTAGCTACACTAGTGGAACGCCAAACATTTGGGCCGGCCCGGCTGCGGGTTGTACTGGTTCAAACTGGATACCGGGTATTGTGCCTGCTTACATGTCTGAACTACCAGATGATCCAGGACCAACAACTGTGACGAGCATGAACGGTTTGTTGCCGCCAGGCACGGTGCCTGGTAACAATGATAGGGGTTACTTGTATTGGAGCAACGGTGTGGATTATAAGATAATGGCTCATATTCCAGAAAATTGCAGTGAATCAACTTATAAAACGTTGGTTGACCCGACAAGAGTTTGTTGGGCTTGGAGCATTTATAGTTCGGGGGCTATAAACCGGTAATTATTTCATCTTAGAGTTGATCAGGAAAGGATTCCTATGAAGTTACAAGAAATTTATGATTTAGCGATTCAGATAGGTATTGATAATGATCCCAGGGGGCGGGAGAGGGTTGGGAAGATACTTGAAGAACGCAGGCAGGAATATGAAGAGTTGCCGGCCAAAAAGAAGGCTGAGTATGATGTTGAGAATCTAACCGATCCGTATTCAGATTCAGGGTTCCATTTTGGTGATCCCGAAACAGATATTAAAACGGTTCTGGTTGGGATTGATATTGATCCCGGTGAGGTGCTACTAGCAAAAGAACTAGAACGTCAGGGTAAGAAGATAGATTTGATTATCGGGCATCACCCGATTGGCAAAGCATTGATAAAACTGCATGAGGTGATGGATATGCAGGTGGATATAATGGCGCGTTACGGGATACCGGAGAATATTGCTGAAGGTGTATTGAGCGACCGTTTATCCGAGGTGTCTCGCGGCGTATCACCTGCCAACCATTTTCAGGCAATTGATGCGGCCAAATTACTAGGTATTCCTGTGATTAATGTACATACCCCGGGTGATAATTCTGCGTGGAATTACGTGACTGGATATCTAGAGAAAAAAGCGCCAGAGACGGTAGGTGAAATCATTGAGGCGATAAAAGAAATTCCCGAGTACAAAGAAGCTAGTCGTCTGGGCATTGGTCCATCGATTTTTGCTGGTCGGGAGAAATCGCGGGCAGGCAAAATCGTCGTCGATTTTACTGGTGGTACCAGCGGTTCAGAGAAAGCCTATGAACGAATGAGCCATTATGGTATTGGCACAATAGTATCGATGCATATGCACGAGAAACACCGGGAGGAGGCAGTCAAACATTATATCAATGTGGTTATAGCCAGCCACATGGCATCGGATTCACTGGGGTTGAATATCATCATGGATGAGCTTGAGCGACGAGGGGTGGAGATCGTACCATGCTCGGGTTTTATCAGGGTATCGCGCAACCAACAATAGTTCAGGTGAAAAAACTTGCTAGGAGACATTAAAAAATCGTACCGAAATTATTTATAATTGTTCCGGTGTATTTTATCAAGAAAGGTGTTGACAGAAGGAGAGAATTAAGTTAATCTAGTGTGCGTTGGAGATAAAACACAAGAGTTCGTTGGCAGGGGACGCTCTTAATTTTCACCACTTGCGAGTGCATCAGAGAGTGATCATTTGGGTCTTGATTTTTCTGACAGAATTGAGTAGAATGATCACTGTCACGTGCAAAACGCACGCACAAAAGTTCTTTTACAACTAAATAGTGATAAGTACGTCAATTCCTTATTTTGCACAGCCCGAGCTTGTCAAAGGCTATGCAAGTAAGATCAACAAATATTGAGCTTTTTGAAACTCAAAGATTTGCATCTTAGAAATAAGATGTTCAACACGGAGAGTTTGATCCTGGCTCAGGATTAACGTTGGCAGTGTGCCTAACACATGCAAGTCGAGCGGTCCCGTAGTAATACGGGATAGCGGCAGACGAGAGAGTAATAACAAGGAACTTGCCCCCGAGTGAAGGATAGCCACCCGAAAGGGTGGGTAATCCTGCATAATGTCCGCAAGGACCAAAGCCGTAAGGCGCTTGGGGAGAGGCCTTGTTCCTATCAGCTAGTTGGTGAGGTAATGGCTCACCAAGGCGATGACGGGTAGCTGGCCTGAGAGGGTGACCAGCCTCGATGGGACTGAGACACGGCCCATACTCCTACGGGAGGCAGCAGTTGGGAATTTTGCACAATGGGCGAAAGCCTGATGCAGCAACACTGCGTGAAGGATGAAGGTTTTCGGA